>JBFZCA010000074.1:0-4703 GCA_041308205.1 Planctomycetota bacterium
CTTCAACTCGCTCCAGTCCTCGCCGGGGCAGCCCGACTTCACCTCGATTCCGCCGCGCATCGTCTGTGTCGGCGAGGATCCCGAGTCCATCGTCGCCTCCGACTTCTTCCGCTCGGACGGCTTGGCGCTGGACCTGGCCATCGTCGATGAGAACCGGGATGCGGTCATATTCCTGACCTGGGACGAAGCGCGGGAGGATTGGTTCGAGCAGCCGTTCACCCTCTCCGCCAGGCTGCCCCAGCACTTCGTGCCCTTCGATCTGGGAGGTTCTCGATTCCTGGCCCTCGCCAGCCGGGCGCAGCAATCCCTGGAGGTATTCCAGCGCCAAGGCGACTGCCCGGGCAGTTCCTGTGCATGGCAGTACATCTGCACGTTTCCCGTGCCGCCCGATGACCGCGCGGGAAGGCCGGCGGGATTCTCCATCGCGAGGTCGGCGGCGGGCGCGGTCGAGGCCGCCCTCGCCGTCGAGGACGGCGACGTCGCGCTCGGCGCCAGTGCACCGCTCCTCGTGGATCTCGTGAGCTTCACCGGTCCGTCGCCCGACATGGCCGGCTTCGGCTCTTTCCGCAGCGCCGCGGTCGAGCGGGTCGCAGTGGAGAGCTGTGAGAACGAGTTCGGCCTGGCGGGAGTTCTCCTCGCCGACATCGACCGCGACGGCGAGCCCGACCTCCTGTCGTTCGAGCCCGAGACGTTGCGCATCTCTCGCGCCGGCGCGCTCGGGGAGATGGCGGAGACGCTCATCGAGCTTCCCGAGCTTCCCGGCGGCGAGGTCGAGGCGCTCGTCGGCTGGTCGGCGCCCGCGCAGCAGTCGGACCTGACGTGGATCGCGTTGTGCACGAACCGCAGGGCCTGCCTCATCAGCGCCGACCGAAGCGGCGGCGCGAGCCTGGAATGGGTCTGCGACGAGCCGCACGGCGACGTGCACGACGCCGCCGTCGGCCGGCGCAACAAGGGCGGGAACCCGCGGACCGACTTCTTCCTGGCGCTCATGGATGCGTCGGGAATCTCCATCCTTCTCCCGTCGGCCGGCAAGCCCGCGCAGCCGCCGGTCCTCAGGATCGACGGCGCCTTCAGGATGGCCTGCCTCGGCGCGCACGACGTGAACGGGGACGGGATCGATGATCTCGCCGTCGTGGACGGCATGGAACTGCGAATTCACCTGGCGTCGGCGACCGGCGCCGGATCGCCGTTTCGAGGAGAGCCCTCGCGCGTCGCGCCGCTGCCCCGCTTCATCGATCCCGTCGAACTCGCGTTCCTCGAGGCCAACGGCGACGGCTGGACCGACATCGCCTGCGGCGCGCACGATGGCGACGTGTTCGTCTTTCTCGGAAACGGCCGGGGAGCCTTCGGGAACCCGGCCGCGCTCGTCGCGGCGCCGGGCGTCGAGGCGCTGCGCGCCGCGGATCTGGATGGCGACGGGATCGATGAGATCCTGGCCGCCGTGGATGCGCCGGGGCTCATCGTCCTCCCCGGCGCCGGAACCATGCAACCGCAACGTTGAGACGAAAGGAACCCGAGAGGGCGCACGCCGCCCATCGCCGGTCCTCGCGGAACCCGAGGCCGGCGGATGCCGCGACGCCGTCGCGGCGGAGGTGAGAGCCATGTCGGACGCCGTACACGACCACGAAGCGCATCGCCGCGATGCGGAGCGCGGCGCCTCCGCGCCGGGGCCGCCGTCCGCCGGCGGCGCCACGGACGGGCTCGATGCGCTCCTCGATTCGTGGGTGTCGCGCTACTGCCCCGAATGCAGCTCCCGCTATGCGACCTCCGCGGACTCCTGTCCCAAGGACGGCACTCATCTCCGCGACCTCTCGATCGACTTCACGAGCGACGCGTCGGCCACGCCGCCGGGCACCGACACGACCACGCCGCCGCCGCCGCCGTCGCACCGCCCGGATGACAGACCGCTGCCGGAAGTCTTCGGCGACAAGTGGGTCCTCGTCCTGGAGCGCGGCGGCGGTAGTTTCGGCCGCTTCTTCGCGGGCGAGCACAAGATCCTCGGCATGCAGGTCGGCATCAAGCTGCTGCGCCGGCGCTTCACGGCATCGAGCGCCACGCGGCGCCTCTTCCACCAGGAGGCAATGCGCCTGAGCCGCCTCGATCACCCCAACATCGTCAAGATACTCGACTACGGGGAGGAAGGCGAGCAGCCCTACCTGGTCATGGAATACCTCTCCGGGAAGCCGCTCCACAGGTTTCTGGAGAAGGACGCGCTTTCGCTCGACGACAAGATCGAGATCATGCGGCAGACGGCCGTCGCCCTGATCGCCGCGCACCACGGCATCGGCGGCGCCGCGCCGCTCGTCCACCTCGATCTCAAGCCCGAGCACATCTTCATCGAGAAGATCGACGACCGCTGGCGCGTCAAGGTCATCGACTTCGGCATCGCCGAGATCGTCTCGGCGCGCGACACGGCGGACGCCGCCGCCGGCGGCGAGCCCGGCCCCAGGCACTACGCCGGCACGCTGCCCTACATGGCGCCCGAGCGTTGGCGCGGCGTGATCGACCCGCGCTGCGACATTTACTCGATGGGCGTGATCCTGTACGAACTGATCGCCGGCGGCAAGCCCTTCGAGGCCGCGAGCCGCGACGCCTGGCGCTCCGCGCACGAAACCGCGGCGCCGCCCCCGCCAAGCGTCAGACGCCAAGGCCCGCGCACGAGCGCCCTGCGGGAGCTCGACCGCATCGCGATGTGGTGCCTCGAGAAGGATCCTGCCAGGAGGCCGCAGCGCGCCGAGGACCTCGCCGCCGCGTTCAGGCGCTGGCAAACGCGACCGAGACGAAACCTCGCGCGGCGGCTTGCCGGCGCGGCGATCGTGCCGGTCCTCGTCGCGCTGCTCGCGGCGGGGCTGTTCTTCTGGCGGCCGTGGGAGAAGATAACGGTTCCCCCGGACGCGGAGCGCGGCGTGGGCGAGCTCACGCGCGTGTGGCTTTCCGCCTCGGTGCCGAGGTTCGTGCGCGAAGGCTCCGCGGCCGGCCTGCGCATCGCGCCCGCGGGGCGCGACCGGGACTTCGAGGAGTTCCCCCTGGGCGCCGTCGGGCCCAACGGTGCCCTCCGCGCTCCCACGCCCTCGGGCGGCGAGATACGGGAGAAGCTCGAGAAACCGCTGCTCGGGGAACCGCTGCTCGAGAAGGCGGTCGCGCACATCTTCGTGCTCGACCGATTGGGGTACACAAGGCTCTCCGACCCCTTCGAGATCGCGATCGATTGCGAGCCGCCCCAGGTCCTCCGCATCAACGACAGCGACATCGACCGCGGCGGCGCGGTGCCGCTCCTGATACCGCTCGGCGGCGATGGCAAGGAAGTCTCCGTGAGGATCACGGCCGGCGAGCCGCTCGACGACGCCGCGTGCTTCCTGAACCAGCGCAAGGGCACGCCCTCCCACGACCGCAAAACGATGACGTTCAACGTCTCCGTGGGCGCGCCTTTGCTCGACATCAGGCTCGCGGACCGGTGTGGCAACACCACGCACACCGTGATCGAGAACCTGAAATGGATCCCCGAGCACGGCAAGGGGCCCGTCATCGCGCACTTCGAGGTCGTCGGCCCGGGCGCGGCCGAGAAGCCGCTGCACGGCCGCAATTGCCCCGCCCGCCTTCGCGCGACGCGCGAAGGCGCGCACGTCACGTTCGCGTACACGATCGACTATCCCCGCAAGTGCCGTATCGACGTGCGCCCCATTCGCCCGCCCGTGGAGCTCGCGGCGGGCGAGGGGTCGTTCGGGATCGACGAGCAGGAGCTTTTCCAACTGGCGGGCGAGCGCACCTACGTCGATCTCGACCTCTCCGTGATCGACGATCTGGACGCGACCCTGGGCGTCCCCGACCCCCTCACCGCGAGCAAGCCGTGCCGCGTCTTCTTCGAGCCGCAGCTCGAGAAGGAAGTCCTTCCCGCGGACGACCAGCTCACGAGCGACCCCGCGATCACGGTGCAGGTCGTCGCCCGGGGGCCGCGGCTCGCGCAGGTCACCATCGACGGCGCGCCCGTCGAGGGCAACGGCGGCAAGTTCGCCCGCGAGGTGCCCGTGGCGCCGGCGGGCACGACGACCGTCCACGTGAAGATCGTGCGCGCGTGCGGCGAGGCGTACGAGGAGCTGCGTCGCTACCGTCGCGCGCCGATCGACCGCACGACGTACGTGTTCCCCCTGGACGCGCTCCGGCTCAGGTTCGAGTTCTTCACGTACACCGACCCCGACACGGACGACCCGGAGAAGCTCTGGGTTCTCGACGGCGATTCCTGGCGCGGGTTTCTCGACGCCTTTTGCCCGGCGGCATCGCGCCCGGGTTTCTCGGTTGAGGAAGCTCGGGACGCCGCGCGCGTGCTCACCGAGGAACTTCGCCGGAGAGCGTTGCTTCCCGGCGACGGCTCCGTCGCGGAGCTGCCAATCGAACGACAGGTCAGGGCCCTGTGGCAAGCCAAGCGCCTTCCGCCCGCGGGGCTCGAATGGGTCGCCGGCGGTCAGGGCGAGCATCTGCTCCTCGCGAGGAAGACGGGCGCCGATTCGCTCAAGCTGGAAAACGCGAAGCCGAGCGAGCCCATGCGCGACGCCATGTTCCGCGTGGTGATTCGCGACCGCGACGGCCTGGCCCTGTCGCCCGCCTCCGCGATCGAGGCCGTGCGCGCGGAAGGAGGAAAACGGTGAGCTCGACGACGATCGTCCTCGGCCGGCGGCGCGCGCGATGCGCCGCGGCGACCCGCGGGC
>JBFZCA010000075.1:0-22277 GCA_041308205.1 Planctomycetota bacterium
AAGGAGATCAAGGAGGCGGCGCCCGGCGACGAGAAGGCGCCCGTCCTCGTCAGCCAGAACTTCTACCGCCACGGCGAGCGCTACCGCCACGAGGGCAACGAGCAGATCGACAACTACGTGACCGACGAGTTCCTCGTCCACACGGTCTACGGCTGCAACCTCGTCATCACGAACGTGACCTCGTCGCGCCGGAAGTTCGACGTCCTGTGGCAGGTGCCCGCGGGCGCCATCCCCGTCGCCAAAGGAACGCCGACCAAGAGCCTGACGATCGATCTCGAGCCCTACCGCACCTGGACCGCGGACTACTTCTTCTACTTCCCGGCCGAGGGCAGGTTCCCGCAGTACCCGGTGCACGTTGCCAGGGACGAGAAGCTGGCGGCCTTCGCGCAGCCGTTCGCGTTCAACGTCGTCGAGACGCCGAGCAAGATCGACCGCGCCTCGTGGGAGTTCGTGTCGCAGCACGGAAGCGAGGAGGACGTCCTCGCCTTCATGAAGGCCAACAACCTCGGCCGCGTCAACCTCGAGAAGATCGCCTGGAGAGTCCAGAACGCCGCGTTCTTCGACACGGCGACCGCGCTCCTCGGGACGCGGCACATCTTCCAGCCGGCGCTGTGGTCGTACGCGATCAAGCACAACCGGCCCGCGGCGATCAGGGAATTCCTGGCGCACCAGGACGGCCTCGTCAACCAGTGCGGCGCGGCGCTCGCCTGCGAGCTTCTCACGATCGACCCGGTGATCCGGAAGGCGTACCAGCACCTCGAGTACTGGCCGCTCGTCAACGCACGGGCCCACAAGCTCGGCAAGGCGCGCCAGATTCTCAACGACCGGTTCTACGGCCAGTACATGGCGTTCATGCGCGTCCTGAGCTACCTGCCGGCGCTCGACGGCGAGGACCGCCTGTCGCTCGTGTGCTACCTCCTCATGCAGGACAGGCTCGAGGACGCGTTCGCACACTTCGCGCAGATCGCGCCCGAGAAGCTCGCGACGCAGGTCCAGTACGACTACTGCAAGACGTATCTCGGGCTCGTGAGCGGCGACACGGCCGCGAGCCGGGCCCTGGCGGCGAAATACGCCGCCTACGGCCACGAACGGTGGCGGAAGCTCTTCGCGGCGGCGGCGGCGCAGCTCGACGAGATCGAGGGCAAGGCCGGCGCGGTCGTCGACGAGAAGGACAGGACGCAGGCCCAGTCGGCGCTGGCCGCGACCGAGGCGAGCTTCGACCTCGAGGTCGAGGGCCGCGCGGTGACGCTCGCGTACCAGGCCCTCCCGCGCTGCACGATCAACTACTACCTCATGGACATCGAGCTTCTCTTCTCGCGCAACCCCTTCGTCGGGCAGTACGCGGGGCAGTGCGCGTTCATCCGGCCGAACGCGACCGAGGAGCGCGCGCTCGACCCGGAGAAAACCGAGGTGACGTTCGAGATTCCGGCGCAGTTCCAGGCCCGCAACGTCATGATCGAGGTGGCGGGCGCCGGCGTCAAGAAGTCGAAAGCCTACTTCTCGAACGCGCTCGCCGTGCAGGTCATCGAGGGCTACGGCCAGGTCAAGGTCGCGGCCGAGAAGGACGGCAAGGCGCTGAGCGCCGTGTACGTCAAGGTGTACGCGAAGCAGAAGGACGGGGCGGTCAAGTTCTACAAGGACGGCTACACGGATCTTCGCGGCCGCTTCGACTACGCGTCGCTGAGCACGGACGACCTGGACCGCGTCGAGCGCTTCGCGCTCCTCGTGATGAGCGAGGAGCACGGCGCGGTGGTGAGGGAGGCGGCGCCGCCGGCGAGATAGGGAGACTGAACGCCATCACGAACGCGTCCTGCGGGCGCCGCAGCCCGTGGCGAAGGCGCCTCATTTCCTCCGCGCCCGCACCTCTTCCTTGAGGCGCTGGATGTGCCCGCGGCCGAGGCCCTTGACCTCGCAGCCGAGCTCGAAGTAGCGGCGGATCTTCTCGTCGCTGAGGATGCCGAAGCAGTCGACGATCGCGATGGGCCTGCCCGCCCACGCGACGACGTCCTCCGGCTTGAGCGCGAGATACGGCGCGTGCGGCACCGCGAGGATCAGGGCCTCGATGCCCTTCATCGCCGCGGGGAGGTCCTTCTGGACGCGCAGGCCGGTGAGCTGCTCCTGGTTCCGGAAGAACCGCGCCCAGGAGCTGCCCGGCGCGGGATACGTGTCCTGCGACTCGAACTCGTACCAGTGGTCGACATAGGGGTCGTGCACGCGCATCTCGGCGCCCATCTCGGTCAGCTTGCGCACGACGATCTCCGAGCCGCTGTAGCGCGTGTCGCCGACGTCCTGGCGGTAGCTCGCCCCGCAGATCAGGACATCGGCGCCCGCGATGTACCGCCCCATGTTCCGGAGCGCGTCGCGGGTCAGCGTCGCCACGTGCAGGCCGCGCGTGTCGTTGACGTCGATGGCCGTCGTGCTCATCTTGAAGACCTGGTCGCCGTCCTCGAAGCCCAGGATGTGCTCGTACGCCCAGTAGCCGAGGCCCCCGTCCTTCGGCAGGCAGTAGCCGCCGATGCCGGGCCCCGGAAAGATCATGTTGTTGTGCGTCGGCCGCTTCTTGATCGCCGCGATCACCTTGAGGAGATCGACGCCGTTGCGCTCGGCGAACAGGCTCCACTCGTTCAGGAAGGCGAGAATGGTCGCGCGGTAGGAGTTCTCGACGATCTTCGTCGTCTCCGACTCGATCGGCCGGTCCATGACCGTCAGCTCGTACTTCTCGGTGTTGAGGACGTCCCGCAGGAACTTCTCGACGCGCGCGCGCGCCTCCGCGGTGCACCCGCTGCAGACGCGCCAGAAGTCGCGGATGCTCGAGACGTAGTCCTT
This sequence comes from Planctomycetota bacterium, assembly GCA_041308205.1. Taxonomy (GTDB): domain Bacteria; phylum Planctomycetota; class UBA8108; order UBA8890; family UBA8898; genus UBA8898. The sequence goes on from JBFZCA010000075.1 coordinate 2,827, forward strand.
GCCCGGCATCACGCGCTCGAAGCTGTGGGCGAGGAGCGGCACGCCCGACAGGCCGCGCGCCGCGAACGCCTTCTTCAGGATCGGCCAGGCGACGAACTCGGTCGTCCCCGGCGCCACGGTCGTCTCGATGAGGACCAGGCAGCGCTCGCCGATGCGCTCGCCGATCGTCTTGAGCGTCGCCTCGAGGGCCGCCATGTCCGTCTGGCCCGTGCGCATGTTGCCCAGTTCCTGCTTGGCGTAGTCGCACTGGACGTCCACGACCACGCAGTCGGCGAGCTTCAGGCAGTCGCTGTTGTAGGTCGCCGTGAGCGTCTTCTTCTCGAGCACGCAGCGGGCGATCATGGGATCGACCTCGGGGTCCTCGGCCTTGACCGGCGAGACGCCGCGGCCGAGGAGCGGCGTCTTCCAGTAGCTTCGCGCGCTCGGCCGCTGGCAGCCGATGACGAACTTCGTGGGCCGCCCCTTTGTGTCGGTCGAGTCCGCGACGATGGCGGCCATGACCGCCCCCACGAAGCCGATGCCCATGACGACGACGACTTCCTTGCCCTCCTTGCGGGCGGCGGCGGCGAGCCGCTCGAGGCGCTCGTACTCGGCCGCGTATTCTTCCTTGGCGGGCAGCGGAAACTTCTCGCCGCCGGGACTCGTTGAGTACTCAACCATGTGCGCTCCTCTCTATGGGCGTATTTCACAGCAAACGCGGCGGGGCGTGCATCGGCACCGCCACTGCATGGAGATATTATCGGCAAGAAGCGGTCGTTCCACCATACGGCTTCTGCCAGGCTTCCAGACACAGACACCCACCGTGTACATTCTGATCGTTGGCCGACGTTCTCGCATGTGATACGCTATCCCCGCGAAGAAGTTGCCACGAAGACACGAAGGCACGAAGGGCACGTATGCGTACGGCACCTTTCTCCCAGGTAGAAGAGCGCATCGCGACGCTCATTGTGGACGCCGCGTACGCCGTGCACAAGGCGTTGGGGCCGGGCTTGCTCGAGAAAGTGTACGAGGTATGCTTCTGCCATGAACTCGCCAAGCGGGAGCTCCGCTATCAGAGACAGGTTGAGATACCGATCCTCTACGACGGCCTTGTTTTCAACGAAGCTCTACGCCTGGACGTACTGGTCGAAGACCGCGTCGTATGCGAATTGAAGGCAGTCGACGCAGTCAACGCCGTATGGACGGCCCAGCTTCTGAGCCATCTCCGATTGACCAACAAGCGCCTGGGATTCCTAATCAATTTCAACGTGCCCGTCATCAAAGAGGGCATCACGCGAATAGCCTTGTAGTCTCCTCCCTTGGCGCCTTCGTGGCAACCTTCCATCTTTCCGTCTTCGTGCCTTCGTGTCTTCGTGGCAACTTTCCGTCTTTCCGTCTTCGTGCCTTCGTGGCAATCTTCCGTCATCCCGCGCTCTTGGCCAGCGCCTGGTCGAAATCGGCCTTGATGTCCTCGATGTGCTCCAGGCCCACCGCCACGCGCACGAACTCCGGCGTCACGCCCGCCGCGCGCTGCGCCTCCTCCGTCATCTGCTGGTGGCTGGTCGAGGCCGGATGCAGGACGAGCGTCTTGGCGTCGCCGACGTTCGCCAGGTGGCTCGCGAGCCTCACCGAGTCGATGAAGCGCTCGCCGGCCGCCCGTCCGCCCTTGATCCCGAACCCGAGGACCGCGCCGAAGCCGCCCGCCAGATAGCGCTTCGCGAGGGCGTGCCACGGGTGGCCGGGAAGGCCCGTGTACGTCACCCACGCAACGCGCGGATGCTCGGCGAGCCACGCGGCCAGGGCGAGCGCGCTCGCGCTCTGCGCGCGAATCCGGAGCGGCAGCGTCTCGAGGCCCTGGAGGAAAAGGAACGAGTTGAAGGGGCTCGGGCACATGCCCAGGTTGCGCATCCCCTGGATTCGCGCCTTCAGGATGTACGCGACGTTACCCATGCCGGGGACATCCTTGAGCGCGTCCCAGAGGACGAGGCCGTGGTAGCTCGCGTCGGGCGTCGTCCACTCCGGGAACCGGCCCGAGGACCAGTCGAAGCGACCGCCGTCGATGATCGCGCCGCCGATCGATGTCCCGTGCCCGCCGATCCACTTCGTGAGCGAGTGAATCACGATGTCGGCGCCGTGCTCGATCGGGCGGCACAGAACGGGCGCGAAGGTGTTGTCGACGATGACCGGCACGCGCTCGGCGTGCGCCGCGGCGGCGATGCCGGCGAGGTCCGGGACGTCGCCCTTCGGGTTGCCGAGCGTCTCCAGGAACACCGCCTTGGTCCCCGGCGTGATCGCCTTCCGGATTCTCTCGGGGGTCGCGTCATCGACGAACGTCACGCCGATGCCGAGCTTCGGGAACGTGTGGCGGAAGAGCGTCTCCGTCCCGCCGTAGAGCGAGGACGAGCTCACGATGTGGTCGCCCGCGCCGGCCAGGTTGTGGATCGCCAGGAAGATCGCCGCCATGCCGCTCGACGTGCACAGCGCGCCGGTGCCGCCTTCGAGCGCCGCCAGGCGCTTCTCGACGACATCGGTCGTCGGGTTCATCAGGCGCGTGTAGATGTTGCCGAGCTCCTTCAGGGCGAAGAGACTCGCGGCGTGCTCCGAGCTCTTGAAGACGTAGCTCGTCGTCTGGTAGATCGGCGCCGCGCGCGCGCCCGTCACGGGATCGGGCTCCTGCCCCGCGTGGAGCGCCAGCGTCTCGGGGTTTTTCGTCGTGGTCTGCATGTGTGTCCTTTCTCGCGCTGCGGAACGTCAGATTTCGAACATGTGTCCTTCGGCCGTGTCCCTGCTCCGCACTTCCTTCGCCAACTCGGCCACGGTGACGCCGGCGAACACGGCGTCGAGCGCCTCGCGCGCACGCCGCCACACCGCTCCCGTGACGCAGGCCGACGCGCGGCTGCATTCTTCGACCGCGCACGGAGCAAGCTCGATGGGGCCCTCGACCGTCGTGAGCACATCGCTCACGTTGATCGCCGCCGGGTCGCGTGCGAGCGAGAAACCGCCGCGCGTTCCGCGATGACTCCGAACGAGTCCTCCCGTCTTGAGCTTCATCAGGATCTGCTCCACGTAGTCGGCGGAGATGCCCTCCGCCTCGGCGATGTCCTGCTTGCGGGCGGGCGTCCTCGCCCCGAGCCGCGCAAGACACACCATTATTCGCGTCGCGTATCTTCCTTTTGTCGATATTCTAATCATGGCAACAACTTACCGATACATGATTGCTTTGATCGTACATGTCATGTATAATACCATCAAACGAGCGGGATGCAAGCCCGCCCGCGCGGGAACCTGCAAATGAAAGGACCGAGCCATGAAGTTCTTCGACGATAACTCGCTTTCGATCGGCAATACCCCCCTCGTCAGGCTCAGGAGAATCGTCGGGGACGGCGGCGCGACGGTCCTGGCGAAGATCGAGGGCCGCAATCCCGCCTACTCGGTCAAGTGCCGCATCGGCGCGAGCATGATCTGGGACGCCGAGCGGCGCGGCGTTCTCGCGCCCGGCAAGGAGATCATCGAGCCGACGAGCGGCAACACGGGTATCGCGCTCGCCTTCGTCGGCGCGAGCCGCGGCTACAAGGTGACGCTCGTCATGCCCGAGACGATGAGCATCGAGCGGCGCAAGGTGCTCAAGGCCCTCGGCGCGAACGTCGTCCTGTCCGAGGGCCCGAAGCGCATGCCCGGCGCCATCGCGCTCGCCGAGGAGATGGTCGCGCGCGAGCCCGGCCGCTACTTCATGCCGCAGCAGTTCACGAACCCCGTTAACCCCGCGATCCACGAGCAGACGACCGGCCCCGAGATCTGGAACGACACGGACGGCGCGGTCGATGTCCTGGTGGCCGGCGTGGGCACCGGCGGCACGATCACGGGAATCTCCCGCCACCTCAAGCACGCGCGCGGCAAGAAGATTATCTCGGTCGCGGTCGAGCCTCACGACAGCCCCGTCATCACGCAGGCGCTCGCCCGCCAGGAGATCAAGCCGGGCGGCCACATGATCCAGGGGATCGGCGCCGGCTTCATCCCCGCCGTGCTCGACCTCGCGCTCATCGACCGCGTCGAGACGGCGGGCAACGAGGAGGCCATGGAGTACGCACGGCGCCTCGCGCGCGAGGAAGGCATCCTGTCCGGCATCTCGTGCGGCGCCGCGGCGGCCGTCGCGGCGCGCCTGGCGCGCGAGCACGATTTCAAGGACAAGACGATCGTGGTGATCCTGCCCGATTCAGGCGAGAGGTACCTGTCGACGCCGCTCTTCGAGACGTAGGCGACTTCGGGATCGGATCAGCCTGCAGGGCGCGCCACGGCTGGTTCCCTTCTCACGTGCGAGCTCTATACAACCGCATCGGGCTCAATCCGCCGGATTCCGTGAATTCCGTCGAAATCCGTGTCGAAGCTGCAGAACACCGTCACGCCGAGATGGTGGCACACGGCAGCGTGAAGCGCATCGCGGGCGCCCAAACGCGAGTACCGGTCCAGAAGCGCCCGCGCCACGTCCAACACCTCTGAATCGATCGGAATCACCGTCGGGACAATCGTGCGCACCATGTCATAGACCCTTCTTCCGTCCTGCCATCGCCCTATCGAGCGATACCGGTAGAGAATCTCCTGGAGCACCTCTGCATCGACGGCGATCTCGCATTCTCCCCGTGCCGCTTTCTGCAAGAAACGCCAGCTTTGCGACTTGTGAGGATGCGTCTGCCCCGCCGCATACATGAATACGTTCGCGTCGACGAGAATCACGACAGCAGTTCCTGCGGCTCAGGCACGGACTGTCGCTTCATCTGCCGCACAGAACCGACCGGCAGCTTGAGCTCCTTGAGCGCGCTCACCGCGGCCAGCCTGTCTTCCGCCGAGTGCAGACCGTAATGGACTTCGCACGCCGATCGCACGAGCTTGCCGACGCTCACGCCCTTCTCCGCTGCGAGGGTCTGAAGACGCGTATAGAGGTCCGGAGAGAAGAGAATCGTGGTTTTCTTGGAGAGCTCCATATCCACCTCCATATATGGAAGTATATCGCCGCTACGTGCAAGTGCAAGGTTGCGCTCCGGCGCGCTCACCCCGCCAGCGGATGCTCCGCGACCCCCTCCTCGACCAGCCAGCGGCGCACCACGGCCAGCTCCGGGATGTCGCTCTGGGCCTCGGCCGGCACGCGGCCCGCGAAGATGCGGCCCGTCGCGCCGTCCAGGCTCAGCCACTCGCCCTCGGCGAAGGACTCGTTGTGGAGCTTCACCGCGCGGGCATCGAGGTCGATCCCGAGATCGCGGCACCCCACCAGGCACGTGATCCCCATCTGGCGGGCGACGACCGCCGCGTGGGAGGTCCTGCCGCCCCGCGACGTGAGAATGCCGCGCGCCGCCGCCATGCCCGCGATGTCGTCGGCGCTCGTCTCCTCGCGCACGAGAATCACGGGGTCGCCGCCCTTGGCGAGCTCGACCGCGCGCTCCGAGGTCAGCGCGATCCTCCCCACGGCGACGCCCGCCGATGCGGGAAACGCGCAGGCCAGCGCGCGCCGGCCGGCGTCCTGCGTGAACGCGTGGAGCGCCAGCTTGCGCGGATCGACCTCCCGGAGGCGTTCGACGGCTTCCTTGGTCGAGAGCCGCCCCTCGGCGACCATGTCGGCCGCGATCTTCACCGCCGCGCGCGCCGTCCGCTTCCCCGCACGCGTCTGCAGGACGTACAGGACGCCGTCCTCGACCGTGAACTCGATGTCCTGCATGTCGTGCATCGCGTTCTCCAGCCCGGCGCGGATGTCCTGGAGCTGCCCGTAGAGCTCGGGCATCTCCTTGGCGAGCGTCTCGCCGGTCTCCGGGTTGCGGATGCCGGCGACCAGGTCCTCGCCCTGCGCGTTGTAGAGGAAGTCGACGTAGAGCTCGGGGCGGCCCGACACCGGGTCGCGCGTGAAGGCGACGCCGGTCCCCGAGTTGCCGCCCGAGTTGCCGAACACCATCGCCTGAATCGTCACGGCCGTGCCCGCGAGGCCGTCGAGCTTGTGCAGGCTCCGGTACTCGCGCGCCCGCGGACTCTCCCACGAGCGGAACACCGCCTCGACCGCCTCCCTGAGCTGCGCGAAGTGATCCTGCGGGAACGAGCGCTTCGTGCGGCGCTCGAAGACCTCGAGCGACCGGCGCGCGACCTGCCTGAGGCTCTTGGCGTCCAGCTCGTAGTCCTCGACCACGCCGGCCTTCTCCTTGGCCTTCGCGAGCAAGGCCTCGAAGTCCTGGCGCGGCACGCCGCAGACGACGTCGCCGAACATCGCGATGAGGCGCCTGAAGCTGTCCCACGCGAAGCGCGGGTTCCCCGAGAGGCGCATGAGCCCCTCGACCGAGTCCTCGTTCAGGCCGAGGTTGAGCACCGTCTCCATCATCCCCGGCATCGACACCGCCGCGCCGCTCCGCGCGGACACGAGGAGCGGCCGGTGCCGCGCCCCGAACTGCCTGCCCGTCGCGCGCTCCAGCTCCGCGACGCCGCGCCTGAGCTCCGCGTCGAAATCGCCGGGCAGGCTGCCGTCGGCCAGGTACCGCCGGCACAGGCGCGTCGAGATCGTGAAGCCCGGCGGCACCGGGAACCCGAGCCGGCACATCGCCGCCAGGTTCATGCCCTTGCGCCCGAGCACCTCGCCGCCCTCGGGCGGGATCTCCGCGCGGCTCGGGCTGAAGAGATACAGCCAGCGCCCGTCGTCGCTCATGGGTTCACCTCCTCGCCGGCCGATCGAACACCGCGCGGTGCAGTGCGAACCCCGCGCGGGCGAGGCTCTCGGCCGCCGCGGTCAGCTCGCCGGCGCAGTCCTTGACCAGCATCGCGAACGCCGAGCCCAGCTCGGGCCCGTCGAGCAGCGTGCGCCGGAACTCGCGCCTGAGCTCCCCGGCCCGGTGCGAGAAGCCGTCCAGGCGGTCGATGCTGCGGCTGAAATCATCGAGCGCCGTCGACTCGTCGAACGCCTCCTCGGCCGACGCGACGGCCTTGTACCCCTCCTGCGCCGCGCGCACGCAGAGATCGGCGGCCTCCTCCAGCTCGAACCTGAGCTGCTCGGGCAGCTTCTCGGGCGCGATCAGGCCGATGAGGTGCGCCGCCTCCTCGAACGCGTCCTGCGCATCGTCCACGAGCACCGCCGGGCTCAGCGCGTCCGTCCCGCCGGGCCGGGCGCCGCTCTGCTTCCGGATCCGGTTCAGGATGAGATCGCTCTCCTCCTCCCAGAGGTGCAGCCGCCGCGCGCTGCGCGCGATGAAGTCGCGGTCGCCGTGCGCGAGCGCCCGGAGCATGTCGCGCACGGTGAGCGCGCCCTCCACCACCAGCCCCGACAAGTCGCGGCAGCTCAGGAGCGGCCCGCGCGCGAGCGTCCGGAAGTAGCGCACGAAGGCGGCCTTGACCCGGTCGCGGACGAGCAGCTCCGACTCGTTGCCGCGCAGCCCGAGCGACGTGATCTTGAGCGTGTCGCGCAGAAACGCCAGCGTGGCCTCGTCGCCGAGCACGGAGTACAGCGGCTCGCCCGGCCTGATGGTCCCCGGCTCGAGGAGCTCGAGCGCCTCGTAGACCAGATCCCGGCCGCCGAGCTTGAGGAACGCCATGTGGCCGAGCTCTTCCTGCGTGGACCAGGCGAGCACCTCCACCGCATCGTTGCCCTTGACGAAGGTGCGCAGGGCCTTGCGCGCCTTGTTCCAGTCGATGAGGAACGCGAGCTTGGCCCCGACCTCGGTCAGAACTCGGCAGAGCTGCCCGCGGTCGCTCCACGGAATCGTCCCGCGCACGAGGAAGTAGTCCGAGGACTCGGGAAGGTCCTTGGCCTGCTTGATCGCGCGCGCCTGCCAGCGCGGCTCGAGCGGTGCGAGCATCGACTGGAAGAAGTCGGCGCGCTTCTCGTGAACATCCGTGTACGTGAGCTCGACGGCGCCGGATCTCACGGCGCACAGGAAGACGTGCGCATCGGTTTCGCCGATGTCGTTCTGGATGAGAAGTTGCGTCTTGAGCCGCGTCGCGGTGGTGTCCAGGCCCGGGTGATCGAACCTGAGCGGCGAGGTACGGTTGACGCCGCGCATGAAGGCCGCCACGAGCTCCTTGTCATCGGGCTCGATGCCGTAGACGGCGGCCCCGTCGATCTTCTCCTCGGCCAGCTCGCGGCCCAGGCGGTTGAGCACCTTGTGCGCATCCATGACGAGAAGGTGCAGCCCGTCGCCGCGCCCGCGCTCGCCCGAGAGCATGCGCCCGATGAGCGCGGCCGCGAGCCGCCCCTCCTTGGCGCGCGCGATCTCCTCCTCGAACAGCCGCAGCCGGTGCGCGAGCTGCCCGGCCTCGGGCGCGCCGCAGGCGCTCACGGCCTTCACCATGGCCTTCGTTTCCTGCGCCGCGCGCTGGAGCACCTCCTTGCCCCGCGGCACGATCACGTCGTCGCCGTCGGCCGAGGCCTGCGCCGCGACTCCGTCCAGCCACGCGTCCTCGATGCCGGCCTTCTCGCGCTCGCTCTTCAGGTCGTCGGCCGCCGATGCGGGGCTGAAGGCCTGCGACTGGATGAGGCCGAGGAGCGCGAAGTAGTACTTCGCGCGGTCGTTCGCGGCGAGCCCCTCCCTGAGATGCTCGAACTTGTGAAAGGCCGACTCCTGAAGCTCGGAGAGAATCTTGTCCTTGCGCATTACGGAATCCTTACCGTTAAAGCCTCGGCCGCCGAGGCCTCGGCGAGGGCGGCCAGGCTCAGAAGGTCCCCGCCGCCTTCGGCTTGGTCCAGCGCTCGATGCTGCGGAAACGCAGGCCGCGAGCCTCCCAGGAGGCCGTGCCCAGCGAGCGCGGCGCGAAATCGGCCCAGCGCTTCTCCTTGAGCACCTCGCGCATGAGGTTGAGCACGCCCTCGGCCAGCTCCTTCTCCGTCGAGTCCTTCATGCCCTTGACCCGGTCCGCGATGCTCTCTTCCATGAGATTCCCGAGGGTCCGGATCTGCTCGGCGCCGAACGATCCCTGCGCCGCGTGCGCGATCATCGCGTTCGGCTTCGCCGCGCCGGCCGCAAGCTCCTTCAGGCCGGCCGCGTCGTTCAGGCCGGGCAGGTCCTTCCCGAACCGCCGCACGGCCTGCTCGATCATGTCGCGCGTGCCGATGAGCAGCATGCCGTCGGCGACGCCGCCCAGGAGTTGCATCGAGGGCATGTCGACGAACACGAAGAACTTGCGCTCCATGTACTCCGTCTTCTTGATCGCGCCGCTCGTCATGCTGTTGATCTGCCCGAGCATCGTCTCCCACGGCTCGGTCTTCTGGAGCTCGAGCGCGATCAGGAAGTCGCCCATGGCGGCGCCGATGTCAGACTCGACCGCATCATCGTCCTCCTCCTTCTTCGCATCCGCCTTGGCGGACGCCTTGGAGTCGACGACGACGGTCAGCCGCTCGCCGATGCTGCCCAGGAGATCCTTCTCGAGGTCAAGGCCCATGAAGAACGCCGAGAACTGCGCGCGCCAGGCATCGGCCATCGACGGGTCGACCTGCGCGGCGTAGATCATCGTGATCAGCTTGGGCAGGAGCGTTTGCAGGAACTTGGCGTCCATCGCGCTGCACACCTGCGCGGCGTCATCGCCGGTCCACGTCCAGGCCGGGAAGCTCAAGCCCTCTTTTCGGCCGAGCATGTGCAGCATGCCGGGCTGCACGCCCTGGTCGCAGCCGACGAAGTACTCCGAGACGGCCGCCTTCTCGGCATAGCCGCTCTTGACCGCAACGGTCGTCAGCTCGCCGGCGAGGAGATCGAAGATGTCGCCGAAGAGCCGGCTCTGCGCGGCCGCGCGATCCCCCATCCCCTCGCGCGCGGCCTGCGCGGCGGCCATCGTCTTCACATGGCCCATGAACGAGCGCACGTCGCCGTACAGCATGACCTCGTCGCCCTTCCAGCCGATCGCCTCCTTGGCGGCGCGATACTCATCGCCCGCGCTCAGGGCCGGCGCGCCCTCGCGGACATCGAACATCTTCTCGAGCATGCTCTTGGACAACGTCGCCACGAGCCACGTGTCGACCCACCCCGCGTAGAGGCTCATCTGCGTGCCGCCGTCCTTCTTCTCGGCGCCTTTCGCCTCCGCGGGGCCGGTCACGATGAAGTACGGGGCGCCATGATAGTCCTCGCGGCGCAGGGAGGACTCGCGGCCCTTGCCGGCGGCGTGCTTGACGCCGGCGTCGAGGAACTGCTCGAACGACTTGGCGAACTCCTCCTTGCCGCCGCCGGCATCGATGCAGAACGCGAACTCCACCATGCTCGGATCCGGCGTCTTGTCCTCCATCGAGGCCCGGAGAAGCGGGCCGATGTCGCCGAGGATGCACCCGAGCCGCTTGGGGTGGACGAGCAGCATGTCGAGCGGCTGCATGCCGAAGATGTCGCGCGCCTCGCGCTCCCACTTCCCTTCCCAGAGCTTCGCCCAGGCCTTCCGCAAGTCGTCATCGACGAATCCGGGGGCAATATGCGTCTGGAAATCCTCCCACAGGGTCTTGAGGGGCGGCATCTGCACGAGCACCGTGGTCCCCTTCGGAGCGATGTCGGCGAGCGGCGCGCCCGGCCCCGCGTCCGCGGCGGCGGCCGGGAACGCGATCGACAGGGCGGCGAGGAGCGGGGTCACGCGGGCAAGAGCGGTGCGCATCATTTTGCGTTCTCCTTGGGCGGCGCCGGCGCGGCAGCCTTGGGCTTCGGGGGCGGCGGCAGGTAACGCCACCCCGTGTTGGGGTTGTCCTTGTCAAACACAAACGCGTCACGATTCTGCAGGAAACCCTTCAAGTAGTCCACAGGGATGGCGAATCCCAGCCCCTCCCCGAACAAGGCCTTCATGTTGGTGATGCCGATCACCTCGCCGCGCTCGTTGAAGAGCGGCCCGCCGCTGTTCCCGGGATTGATCGGGGCCGTGGTCTGGAGGTAGACCATGCCGTCGAACGGCCGGTTCCGCATGCTGATGATGCCCTCGCTCACCGAGCGCTCCAGCCCGAGCGGGCTCCCGATCGCGAACACGGCGTCGCCGACCGCCGTCTGCGCGCTGTCGCCGAGGTAGACGTGCTTCAGGCCCGCCCGCTTGTCCGCGGGCAGCCTGAGGAGCGCGATGTCGAGTATCTCGTTGATCGCCGCGATCTCCACGTCGCCGATCGTCTCGCGCGCCAGCTCCTGGCCGTCGCGGCGGAACACGGTCACGTGGATCTTGCGCTCCTCGGCGATGACGTGGTGGTTCGTGACGACGTAGCCGCCCTCGGCATCGATGATGAAGCCCGAGCCCTGGCCGCGCGGCGTGCCCACCCGCACCACCGCCTCGCCGAACTCCTCGGCCTTGCGCTTGATCGGCCCCGGCGCGAGGTTGCCCACGAAGAAGATGTCCTTGCGCGCGGTCGCCGCCGCCTCCTCGCGGCCCGTGCTCACGTCGAGGACCTCCTTGCGCGGCACGGTCAGCACCGTGAAGCCGAGGTCGAGATAGAGCGTCTCCGCGGTTTCCTTGACGATCTCCGCGACCACCATGCAGCCGCCGCGAAGCTTCACCTCGACGCGCCCCGGCGCGTCGCTCTCGGCCGGCCCCGCCACCATGACGCCGCCGTCAACCTTCGCCTCGACGCGTCCCGGCGCGTCGCTCTCAGCCGCCCACAGACCGAGGGCCGGCGCCATTGCTGCCGCGAGAAGCCACCGCATGTCACTTGTCTCCCTGGAGCGCGTCCTGCGGATAGAGAAGCAGGCGATCGTTGATGAGCACCATGAGGTCCGCGAGCTTGTCGCCCGTGGCGTCGCCGATGAGGAGCTGCCGCACCGCCCCGGCCGACTCGAAGCCCTCGGCCTTCTTCTCGACGATCGGGAAATCCATGACCTCCTTGAGCGCATCGCCCTGCTGGACGAGGATGTGCAGCCGGAAGTCCTTCGATGTCACGAACGCGATGTCGTTGCGGCCGTCGCCGTTCAGGTCGCCCACGGTCAGGGCCGACACGTTCTGCCCCTCCTGGCCGCGGCCGCGCGGCTGCTCGACCTCGAGCTGCGCGAGGCGCAGCTCCTTGACCTCGGCCGAGATGATGCTCTTGAGCGCGACCTCCTCGTCGGACCTGACGAGCAGCGCCACGTCGCCGCGCCGCGCGCACACGATCTCCGGCCGGCCGTCGCCGTTCAGGTCCGCCGCGGCGAGCCGCTGCGCCCCCAGCCCCGGAAGCTCCAGGCTCTCGACCGGCTTCATGAGGCCGTCGGCGTCCTTCTTGAAGAGAAAGAGCTTCTTGCTCGCGCCGTCGTAGGCGAGGATCTCCGCCCGGCCGTCGCCGTCGTTGTCCACGACCACCGCCTGCGCGAGCGCGGCGCCGCCCACGGCATCGTACTGATCGGCGACCGTGAGCTTGCCCTCGGCATCGAGGCGCATGACTCGGATGAAGTTCTTCTGGACGAACAGGAGATGCGCGCCGGGAGCCTCGGAGAGCGCGCCCGCGCTCACCTGGAGCACCTCGGCCTTCTCGAGCAGGCTCTTGGTGCCGCTCTGCGTGGAGTCGAGCTTCTTGGGCGCGCCCTTCTCGTCCCACACGACGATCTCGGGCGCCGCGAAGGACGGAAAGACGAGCAGCTCCTCGCGGCCGCAGCCGTTGAAGTCGCCCGCAAGCGCGCCCTTCACGCGGCCGCCGAAGGTCAGGCGCGCCTCCTCCTTGAGCGCGTCCTTCTCGATCGCGCCGATGACGAGCACGTGATCCTTGGAGCCGCCGCTCATGCCGACGGCGAACTTCTCGCGGCCCTGCGAGTCCCGCACCTTGACGCAGCACGTCGGCGCCTCGGGAAGCCCGATGATGCGCGGGAACGCGAGGCGCTGCCCGTCCCACCGCATGATGCCGAGGCTCTTCTCCTGCCCGCTCACGACGATCAGCGCGGGTTTCTCATCGACGGTCGCGAAGAGCAGCGCCTCCACCTCGGCGAGCGTCGGCCAGCGCTGGAGCGCGCCGAACGCGCCGCCGGCCCGGCCGCGGAAGACGCCGATGTCGGCGCCGTCGGCGAGCGCCACGCAGAGGTCGGGGACGGCGTCGCCGTCGATGTCGCCGATCGCGAGCGCCTTGACCTCGCTCTCGGCGCCGCCGGGCAGCGCGTAGGCCAGGATCTGGCCGAGGGCGCCGGCGCTCTTGCGCTTCGCCAGGCCGAAGACGCTCACCCTGAGCGGGTTCTGCTGCACGGCCACGAGCTCCTCGCCGGGGGCGTCGCACACATCGCCCGTCGCGAGGAAGCTCATCGACGCGACGCGGAACGCGTGCTCCGGGCCGAGGGCATCGCCCTGCCCCCGCCTGAGCCTTACCTGGTGCTCGCCGGGCGCCGTGTAGAGGAGGTCGATGCGGCCGTCGCCGTCGAAGTCCTTGAGAAACGCCTGCTGGAGCGTCTTGCCCTCGAGCGGGATCAGCCGGTCGGCGGCGATGCCCTGCGCCTGCGCGAAGACCTGGAAGCCGCGCTTGGTGAGGAGCAGAAGCTCGGGGCGCCCGTCGCCGTCGATGTCGCCGGCCTTCAGCGAGTGGAGGCTCGCCAGGGGGTCGTGCACGGGAAAGATCTTCGGATCCTCGTCCCACTTCTTGCCGCCCCAGTGGATCTCGAGGCCCTCGGGCTCGCCGTGAAAGGCGATGTCGGGCTTGCCATCGCCGTTCATGTCCGCGATCGCCAGGGCGTGAATGCGCTTCTCGGTCAGGTTGTCGGCGCGGCGAAAGCGCGTGTCGGACGCGACGTCGTTGATCTCGGTCGCGTCCGACTCGGCGGCCTCCCCGGGGGCGCGCCCGAGCAGGAACGCGACCGAGCCCTTCGCGTTGTCGATGAAGGCCAAGTCGGCGAGCGCATCGTCGTTGAGCGCGGAGATCTCGAGCACGGCGGCACGCTGGCCGACCTTGAAGATCTCGATGCCCGCGAATCCGAACGGCGGCGCATCCCCGCCGTGCAGACACAGGCTCCCCCACAGGAAACAGGTGCACGCAAGGCCCATGGTTCCTCCTCTCGTTCAGAGCGAGATTGTATTATAGACAACCATCTATATCGGAGGAAGGGAAGGGGGAGAACACGGCGCGGAGGCTGAAGACTGGAGGCTGCGGCCTCAGTACGCCTTCGCGAAGACCACCCTTCCCTTGCTCTCCTTCCCGCACACGATGCACTTTCCCGGCCCTCCCTGCTCGCGGTCGAAAGGCACGCAGCGGATCGTGACGGTGAGGTCGTCGGTGATCTTCCGCTCGCACGCCTCGCCATCGCACCAGTGCGACATGGCGAAGCCGCCGTGAATCTCGGGCTTCTCGGCGTTCGCGGGGGTGAAGAAGGCGGCGAAATCGTCCCACGCATCGATCGGGCGGGTGTGGCGCGCCTGGAACGCCGCGGCGCGGTCGCGCAGGTTCTGCTGAATGTCGTCGAGCACCGCCGCGATGCCGGCGACGAAGGCGTCCCTGGGCTGCCCGGCTTTCTCGCGCGGCCCCTTGTCGCGCCGGCCGACGAACACGGCCTGCTTCTCCATGTCGCGCGGGCCGACCTCGACGCGGAGCGGGACGCCCCGCTTGACCCACTGCCAGCCCTTCTCGCCGGCGTTCATGTCGCGGCTGTCGACGACGACGCCGACGGGCGCGCCGCGGTACGACTGCGCGCGCAACGCGGCGGCGAGGCTCTCGCAGTAGCTCATGATCGGCGCGCGCTCCTGCTCCTTGCGGATGATCGGCAGCACGACGACGTGGCTCGGCGCCACGCGGGGCGGCATCACCATGCCGTCGTCATCGCCGTGCACCATCACGAGGCCGCCGATCAGGCGCGTCGAGACACCCCAGGACGTCGTCCAGGCGAAATCCCTGCCGCCGTCGCGCGTCTGGTACATGATGCCCGAGGCCTTGGCGAAGTTCTGGCCGAGGAAGTGGCTCGTCCCGGCCTGGAGCGCCTTGCGGTCCTGCATCATGGCCTCGATGCAGAGCGTGTTGACGGCGCCGGGGAAGCGCTGGCCCGGCGTCTTCTCGCCGGTCAGGACCGGCATCGCCAGGTACTCCTCGGCGAAGGTCTTGTACACGTCGAGAATCTTGCGGGTCTCGACCCAGGCCTCGCCGCTCGTCTCGTGCGCGGTGTGGCCCTCCTGCCACAGGAACTCGGTGGTGCGAAGGAAGAGGCGCGTTCGCATCTCCCACCTGACGACGTTGGCCCACTGGTTGATGAGGATCGGCAGGTCGCGATAGCTCTGGACCCACTTGGCGTACGTCGCGCCGATGATCGTCTCCGACGTCGGCCGGACGATGAGCGGCTCCTCGAGCTTGCCGGCTGGAACGAGCTTGCCGTCCGGGCCGGCTTCGAGGCGGTGGTGCGTCACGACCGCGCATTCCTTGGCGAAGCCCTCGACGTGCTCGGCTTCCTTCTCGAGGTAGCTCAGCGGGATGAAGAGCGGGAAGTAGGCGTTGACGTGGCCCGTGGCCTTGAACATGGCATCGAGGCCGGCCTGAATGCGTTCCCACAGGCTGTAGCCCCACGGCTTGATCACCATGCAGCCGCGCACCGAGCTCGCCTCGGCGAGCTCGGCGGCGCCGACCACCTGCTGGTACCACTCCGGGTAATCCTCGTCGCGGCGAGGGCTGATCGCGTGCGTGTCCTGCTGTGCCAAGGGCGGCTCCTTCTGAACCAACGGGGAACCCGCCTCCTCGAACGCGCCCGGGAGGCGTATCACGGCAAAAGTAGCGTTGCGGCGGTCAAAAGTCAATCCGGACGACCGCGCCGGTCTTCCGACGCACCGACTGTGCCCGGAATTCACCCGGAATCCACACGTTGACCGCGCCGCGGCCCTCGGCTACGATCGAGGTTTATGCACACGCGCTCGAACACTCGCATTCGCGACCGCGACCGAAGGAAGCGGACAATTCCTTTTCGGCCTTCCCTCTTCTGGGATGTCGATCCCGACACCATCGATCCGCAACGCCACGCGCGCTACATCATCGAACGCATTCTCGATTTCGGCGACGAGCACGAGGTCCGCTGGGTCGCGCACCACTACCCCCTGCGCCTGATACGCGACACCATCGCCCGTTCGCGCGTCTTCCACGAGAAATCCAGGTCGCTCTGGAGGCTCGTCTTCGCGTGACGCGCATCGAGCCTCGTGACCTATTCCTCGCCCGCCTGCCGGCGCCGGCGCGCCGCGCGTTTCTACAGTGCGCGGGACTGCCCCTTTTCCGCCGCTCGCACTGGTATCTCGCGGGCGGTACCGCGCTGGCGCTCCAGGTCGGTCACCGCCAGTCCAGAGACCTCGATTTCTTCACGCCGCGGCCGGGGTTCGCGGAGCTCGAGCTCGAACGTTCCCTTCTGGCGACAAGGGCATGGAGAACCGACCTTCGCGAGCGGGGCACGATCTACGGCACTTTGTCGGGGGCGAAGGTGAGTTTCATCGCTTACCCGTTCTTCGCGCCCTCGCGCGAGAAGATCGCCTGCGGAAACTTGACGATCATTCCGCCGCGGGACATCGCGGTCATGGAGATCATCGCCGTGAGTCAACGCGGCCGAAAGAGGGATTTCGTGGATCTCTTCTGGTACTGCAACAATCGGGAGCCGCTCGACACGCTTATCCCGCGCGTCCTTGCGCAGTATCCTGCGCGCCGGCACAATCTGACGCACTTCCTGAAGAGCCTGACGTACTTCGCCGATGCCGAAGGCGAGCCGATGCCGCGACTTTTCTTCAAGACATCGTGGAAGGCGATTCGAGGATTCTTCGAGCGAGAGGTCCCCCGCATCACCCGTGCGATCCTGCAGTTGGAATAGTCTCGGACTTCTGAATCCGGGGACAGTCACCGATTCCTCTCCTGACGCCGGCGGTACGCTCAGGCCGGCGGGGTGAAATCGGTGAGTGTCCCCGGATTCACCGCGCGTGTTCGTATTCATCGCGGTTCGACGCGTCGTCCTTGGTGCCGAGCACGCGGTCGCGCCCGGCCGACCGGATGAGCGGCCCGCTGTTCTCGAGAGAATAGAAATACGCCGTGCCCCAGGGATCGATAGGAAGACGTGGCATAATCGGCTCCTCGATGCCCGCGGCCGTCTGCAGTGGATTCATCAGTTCGTCGAGTGACTCGGGATAGCGGTCGTATTCCATGCGGAAGGCGGTCACAGCCTTCTCTAAGTTCTCGATGTCGGCGCGCACTCTTGGACGCTTCCCGTTGATCACTTGCGCTGGTCCGTACACGATGAGGACGGCGGCGATTCCCGCGAGCAGAAGCACCGACGCCAGGACGTATGCCAGATTCCTGAACTGTTTCATCGCCCGTCATGCTATGCGCCGAGGCCGAAGCAATCAAGTATCGGAATCCGGGGGAATCCGGGGGGAATCCGGGGACAGTCACCGATTTCACTCCTGACGCCGGCAGTACGCTCAGGCCGGTGGGCTGAAATCGGTGACTGTCCCCGGATTCGCCGCGCCTTTTCCCGGCCGGGCGTCTCGGGTACGATGCCCTCGACGCCCACCAGGGGGAACGAATGCCCGACGCGGCCGCGCCAAGGGACACGTTGCCGCCGAGCCCCGCGCTCGCGGCTCTCGGTGCGCTCGCGCGCCGCCTCGCGGGGCCGATTCTCGGGAAGGAGCTGCGCGTCGCGAGCCGCAGGAAGCGCACGTACGCGCTCCGCGCGGCGTACGTACTCGGCCTGGCCGCCGTGGCGGCGATCGTGTTCTCGTTCGGCGCGGGGGCAAGCTCCAGGCCCGACACGGCGCGCGATTTCGTCGTTGTTGTCGCGTGGATCCAGTTCCTCGCCGGCCAGGTCATGGCCGCCGTCATGCTCGGGGGCGCGGTTGCGGACGAGCGCCGCCATCGCACGCTCGACGTTCTCCTCGCGACGCCGATCACCGGCGCTCGGTTCGTCCTCGGGAAGTACCTGAGCGCGATGCTCCAGATCGCCCTCGTGATCGCGCTCTCGTTTCCGGTCCTCGGCATCGTCCGCATCTTCGGCGGCGTGCCCTGGGATTACGTCGCCGCGAGCACGGGCATCACGCTGGCGGCGACGCTGGCGGCCGGCGCGCTCGCGCTCGTGTGCGCCGTGCATGCCGTCCGGCACGCAAAAGTCCCGGGGCTCCTGGCCATCTATCTCCTCATCGGGTGGCAGGCATCGTTGACGGTGGGCGCTGCATACGTGGGAGCTGCGGGCGGCAACGTTCCATACACGGTCTGTGCCGCGATCAACCCGTTCCTGGCCCTTTTCGAACAGACTGGCGAAATCTACATGCCCGGAAGCCGCCTACCGGCGATCGACTGGCCGTTTCGCTGCGCGCTCATGGCGGGGCTGAGCGCCCTGCTCCTGCTTCTCGCCATCCGCGGCGCGCGGAGCGCGCTCGAGAGGCGCGCGTTCCCGCCCGAGCGCCGCGCCGCACCCGCGCGCGGAAGCACCGCTCCGGAGGCGACCGAGCCCTCCCATGTCTCGGCCCGGCCCGTCTACTGGAAAGATGTCCGCCCGAGCCGGCGCCGCGGCAGGAAGCTGACGCTGCGTATCGCCCAGGTGACCGGCATAGGCGCGTGCGCCGGCTTCGTCGTTCTCTTCTTTTCGAAGTTCCCTTTCCAGCCCGTGGCCATCCTTCTGAATGTCGTGTGGCTCTTCGCCGCGATCGCCACGAGCGTTCTGGCGGCCCGATCGATCGCGTTCGAGAAGGAGGGCCGCACATGGGCGCTCGTCCTCGCAACGCCGCTCTCCGATGGGCGCATCGTAGGAGAAAAGGCCCTCGCGGTGCTGCGCAGGACCGCGTTCTTGTGGGTCATCCTGGCCGGCGGCAACTCGATCTTGATGGCCGCCGTGAACTTCTCAACGTCGCCTCAAACCGCAGCCCTTCTTCTGGTATCGGTTCCTCTCGGGCTCGCCTGCCAGTTCTTCTTCCTGCTCGGCGCCGGCCTTTACTTCAGCGTCCGCTGCCGGACGAGCGCCGCCGCCACGGCGTTCACGCTGGGTTGCATGCCGGGTTGGTGCCTCTTCCGTTGGCTGATAGAGAGGGTCGCAATCGTAGTCGTGATCAGATTCTCCGGCATCCCCACGTGGCCTTACCCGTACATTCTGACACACTACCTGGCTGGAGCCATCGTCGACATCGCCCTCGGCCTTCTCTTCCTCCGCGCCGCAAGGCGCCGCCTGCGCCGGAGCGTATGGTAGGCGCCGCCGTCCGGCCGCGGCGGCTTGCAATGCGCACCCCGAGTCCCCACAATAGCGGGCCGTACGCCGGCATGGAGTTTGCTGATTGCCTGCCATGAGAAACGAGGTTTCGGTCGAGAACGACGACGCCGGCCCGGACGCGTCTCCGGGCGCCGCGCCGGGCGATCCCCTGCGCCAGGTGCTCGCGCGCTACTGGGGCTACGAGGACTTCCTGCCGCTCCAGCGCGAGGCGATGGCGAGCGTCCTCGCCGGACGCGATTCGCTCGTCGTCCTCCCGACGGGCGGCGGCAAGTCGCTCTGCTTCCAGGCGCCGGCGCTCCTCATGGACGGCACGGCCGTCGTCGTCTCGCCGCTGATCTCGCTCATGAAGGACCAGGTCGACGCCCTGGCCGCAAACGGCGTTCCCGCCGGCTGCCTCCACAGCGCCCAGAC
>JBFZCA010000076.1:0-6332 GCA_041308205.1 Planctomycetota bacterium
GACTACCGGGAGGTCATCGCCCGCCGGGACATCGACGCCGTCGTGATCGCCACGCCCGACCACTGGCACACGGCGATCCTGGTCGAGGCCTGCAAGGCCAAGAAGGACATCTACTGCGAGAAGCCCCTCACGCTGACGATCCAGGAGGCCAAGCTCGCCATCGATGCCGTGCGCAAGTACGATGTGGTCTTCCAGACGGGCAGCCAGCAGCGCTCGGACAGGGAGTTCCGCACGGCCTGCGAGCTCGTGCGCTCGGGGCGGATCGGCAAGCTCAAGACCGTCTACGCCAACGTCGGCGGCCCGAGCAAGTGGTGCGACCTGCCCGAGGAGAACATGGAGCCCGGCCTGAACTGGGACCGCTGGCTTGGCCCGGCGCCCATGCGCCCGTACAACTCGACCCTCAGCCCCCGCGGCGTCCACGGCCATTTCCCCAATTGGCGCAACTACCGCGAGTACTCGGGCGGCATGATGACCGACTGGGGCGCCCACCACTTCGACATCGCGCAGTGGGGCATCGGCGCCGATGACTCGGGACCCGTCCAGGTCATTCCGCCCGAGGACGGGAAGGCCGAGCGCGGCGTCAGGTGGGTCTACGCCAACGGCGTCGAGCTCGTTCACGGCGGCCCGCGCGGCGTCAGGTTCGTGGGCAGCGACGGCGTCGTCAACGTCGACCGCGGCTGGTCGACGTCCGAGCCCGAGTCCATTCTGAAAACGCCGCTCGGCGACAACGATGTGCACCTCTACAAGTCGCCCGGCCACCAGCGCGACTGGGTGAACTGCATCCGCTCGCGCAAGCGCCCGATCTGCGATGTCGAGATCGGCGCCCGCTCGGTGACGGTATGCCACCTGGGCAACCTCGCCTACTGGAACCGCCGCAAGCTCACGTGGGATCCCAAGAACTGGAAGTTCACCGGCGACGACGAGGCCAACAAGTGGATCGGCCGCGAACGCCGCGGCGAGTACCAGTTGCCCGAGATATAGGCCGCGCCGGACGGACTCGATCGCATGGCGCGCCGGGCGCTCCGCGCGCGGTCAGCGCGCGCCCGGCACGCGGTGCGCGCGCGCGATCTCGGCCTTGATCGCGTCGAGATCGAGCGCGCCGGCGGAGATCGCGTGCGCCTTGCACCACGCCTCCTCCTCGGCCGAGGGCGCGCTGTCGGGCAATGCTTCGATGGTGTCGGACACCTCGCCGGTCTCGCACGTGATCGCCGTGATGCGCGGCACCTCGCCGCGTCCCGGCTCGCGCGCGAGCCTGATCGTCTCGATCACCGCCGGCCGCGGCGCGACGACGAAGCAGTACTGGAATGGATCGGCCGACGGCCGCAGGTACGACGCCCTGGAGGGGCTGGCGAGCTTGTACTCGCCGTCGAGCGTGAAGCCGTAGAGGAGCGGCACCGTGTCGACCGCGCCGCCTCGGTACGCGATCTCGATCCGGCCGTAGGTCTCCAGCGGCTTTCCCCGCGCGATCGTGCCGCCGAGGAAGTAGAGCCGCCGGGCCTCGACGCCCACCGCGATCTCGGCCGCGCCCGCCGGCGGCACCATGCTGTAGCTCCTCGTCGCCAGGAACGGCACGCCGCCCGCAACGAGCGTGACATCGCGGTCCGACGGCTTCTCCGCGCGCGCCGCGGCGGCCTTCCACCCGCCGGGAAGCCCCTTGCTGAAATCGATCCGCATGGCCGGCCCGCAGTCGAGCGTGCCCACGCCGAGCCACGCGAACGCCCCGGCGGCGACCCCGTCGCGCGCCTCGATGCGCACCTCGCGCCCCTTGAGCACCGCGACGTTCCACACGCCGGGTTGCATGGCATCGTTGCCGGGCGCGCAGGTTGTCTGCAGGGTCTCGCCGGTCTTCGAATCGACGAGCGCGATGCAGTTCTTCTGCTGCCCGCCGCCCTGGCCATCGTGCCCGCAGATCGTGAACCTGACGGCGTCCGCCGCAAGCGTGAAGGAGGGCGATGCGATGACGCCCGTCGCCTGCTCGCCCGCGGCGAGCGATGAGAGATACGGGGTCACCGGGCGATTCGCGCCGTCGCGGTCCATGACCGCCCAGGTCGAGGCGGCCGGCGGCACGAACCTGAGCGCCTTGTAGCTCCTCAACGCGGTCGCGTCGGCGCCCCCGAGGCCGCCGCACAGGCTCGCCGCCGCTGCAAGGATGAACGCACGCTGACGCATGGGAACCTCCGTCTGCTCTCGGAAACCTCCCTGCCAGTGTACGTGCCGCGCGCGCATTCCGCAATCGGCGCGCGGGCATCACCCCCCCGCGAGCTCGATCTCGAGGAGCGTCAGGCTGAACGGCTCGCACCGCAGGACGACCTCCTCGCCGCGCGCGGCCGCCTCCTCCCGCACCACCCGGACGCGATCGGGCGCGTCGCGCTCGTTGCCGACCTCGGGCGAGCCGCCCCGCTCGGTATCATGGAGAACGAACCTCGTCGCGCGTGTCGCCGCGCCGAGCCCCGCAAGCGCGCACCGGACCTCGATCGCCTCGCCGGTCGAGTTCACGGCATGGACGCGCAGCATCTTCCCGTCCGGGCTCAGAAGGGCGCTCAGATCGGGCTCCATGAGACGCGGCGGCAGATCGATGCCGGCCGCGCATTCGATGCGCAGCGGATACGACCCGGCGCCGCGCGCGTAGAGCTGCTGCGCCGAGTACACGGGCGTCGTGTAGAGCCACCCGGGACCGGTCACGATGCAGCCCGAGCAGAACGAGTCGATGAGGTTCGAGCGCACCGCGATCTCGGCCGCATCGGCGCGGCGATGGAGCAGGTGATGGTAGCGCGCGCACAGGAGCGCGTTGCCGAGCGTCTGGAGCGAATTGCGTCCGAGCCCCCAGTCTCCGGCGGTCGTGTTCCACTCGGTGACGGCCACGCGCACGCGCCGCGCGCCACCGAACGCGCGGATCCGCCGCTCGAGCGCATCGAAATCGGCCTCCATCGCCGCGAGGTCCGCGCAGCCGTAGTGATGCGGGCAGAGGTAGTCGAGCGCGCCGCCCGCGGCGGCCAGGATGTCGTCCGACGGATACGACGACAGCAGCGCGATCGACGGGTCCGCCGCGCGCATGGCCTCGCAGAAGCCGCGGAGCGATGCCTCGTAGGCCGGCCCGCCGATCTCGTTGCCGATCTGCCAGTGCTTGACGCCGTAGGGCTCGGGATGCCCGTTGCGCGCGCGCAGGCGTCCCCAGGTCGTCTCGGGGCCGCCGTTGAAATACTCGACCTGCGCCGCCGCATCGGCGGGCTTCTTCCCCGTCCACCGCACGCACATGAGCGGCTCGGCCCCGACCTCGCGGCAGAGCTGCACGAACTCCTCGACCCCCGCGAAGTTCTCCTCGATGCCGCCCCAGTAGGGCGCCGGCAGCGGCGCGCGCGCATCCCACGGCCCCACGAACTGAGTCCACTCGTAGTGCATCATCGCGGAGCCGCCGAAGCGGATGATGCCCGGGCGCAGCTCCCGGACGGCAGCGACCACATCGGGCCGCCACAGGCCGAGCACCGCGTCATCGCCGATGAGATACACCCGATCGATCCAGAGCGCGCCGGGGCCTTCGAAGTCGATCGTCAGCGTCGCGTCGTCGATCGTCCGCCGCGCGCGGAGGCGCGCCTCGGCGGGACGCCACTCCGCGCCCGCGCGGCCGAGCTCCGCGACCTCCGCCGCGAGGCCGCCGCCGCCGTGAAGGCACGCGCGCGCCGCGGGGTCTCCCTCCCCGCGCATGTGGAGGCGCAGCCGGTACGAGACTCCCTCGCGGAGATAAAACCCATCCTGCGAGATTCCCGCCCGTGCGCGCGGCGCCTCGATCGCGATCTTCAGGCTGCGCTTCCCGTTGAAGGGGTTATCCGTGTCGAGCGCGTACTTCGCCGCGTGCACGGCGCCGCTCGGATACCACGGCCTGCGGCGCCTGTCGACCTCGGGCCTGAAGGCGAAGTTCCAGGGCGGCTCCTCCTCGAAGCTCGTCGATGCGACCTGCTGGGCGAGCATCGAGGGAATGAGATCGCACAGGGGCTCGATGAACTGGCCGCCCTGCTTCGAGTCGACGGGCGAGCGCGTCAGGCGTTCGGGCAGAATACGGACGCGCGGGTTCTTCCCGTCGGCGACCCGATCGAGGCGCACATCGTCGAACCACACCGTGCCCGTCCCCTTGCCGTAACCGACGAAGAAGAGCACGATCTTCGCGGCGCCGGCCGCGGGAACGCGGAAGAGGACCTCGCTCTCGCGCCAGTCGGTGGTCCCGAAACGGCTGTCGCCCGCGGCGAGGGTTCCTCCTTCCGCGGTCTGGATGTGCAGCGCGGCGCCGACCTCCGTTCTGTCTCGCGGTGCCAGGCGCTCGGTCTTGATCCGGCAGCGGGCGCGCCAGATCTCCCCGGGCGGCAGGCTCACGACCTGGCCGAGCGCCACATCGGCCGGATCCTCGGCCTCGACCCGCAGCGCGCCGCGGCCGGCGGCGGGCGACTCGGGATCGACGCGGATGACCGGATCCCCGCCATCCTTGTAGATCCACGTCTTCCAGGCCGATGCCCAGTCGGCATCCTCGAAGCCCGGGTTCCGGATCTCGACGGGCGCCTGTCCGCACGCCAACCCTATGACGATGATTCCCCACATCACGGTCTCACCCCCGCTGTCGCCGCACGCCGTCCTCGCCGGAAGCGAGGCGAATCGAAGCCGCGCCCGGTCCCACCGGCAGCGAACGCGCCCGAAAAAAACAACCGGCCGGCGCCGCAAGCTTCTCGCTCGCGCCGGCCGGCCGGTTATCAAGCGCCCCAGGGCGCGCTACACGACTTTGATATTGCTGGCGCGCGGGCCCCGTCCCGAGTCCTCGATCTCGAACGTGACGCCCTGCCCCTGGCGCAGCGTGTCGAAGTTGCCTTCCACGATCGCACTGCGGTGGAAGAACACGTCCTTCTGACCCTCGACCTCCAGAAACCCAAAACCGCGGTCCGCAACCAACTTCTTGACACGACCTTGCATACGCGTAAACCTCACTCTCTACGCGATCGGGTAACGACTGACAGCCAAAAGAAAACGGAACGAGAACTTCACTCGTACCCGACGCAACGAAGCGAAACTCTCGTCCCGTATCGTAACGACGTCGTTAAATGTAAGCGCGTATTATAAGCTAGAATTCGGCTGTAATCCAGGATTATTTCAGCCTCTACACGGGAATTAACTTTCGCGCGGCCGGCCCGTTGACTGCCGCGCGGCCCGCGCCGACAATATCGGCCGAACGAAGGCGGTCCCGGGGCCCGATTCGCCGCCTTCCGGACGCGCGTTCCGCCCGGCCGGGCGCCTCCGGCAGACCCCGGCAGGCTCGAGGTCCGCATGAACGGTCGCCAGCGAATTGCGTGCGCCCTGCGCGGCGAATGGCCCGACGCGCGTCCGGTGATGCTCCACAACTTCATGCTCGCGGCCGCCGAGGCGGGCATGCGCATGGCCGAGTACCGCCGGAGCGCCGCCGGCGTCGCAAGCGCGCACATCCGGGCCGCGGAGACGTACGATCTGGACGGGGTGCTCATCGACATCGACACCTGCACCCTCGCGGGCGCCTTGGGCGTCGATGTCGACTTCCCCGAGGACGCGCCCGCCCGCGTCCGCGCTCCCGCCCTCGCCGCGCTGGAGGACGTCCGGGACCTGGGCCCGCCCGAGATCGAACGCGACGGCCGCGTGCAGTTGTGGCTGGAGGCCTGCCGCAGCGTCAAGGCGCACTTCGGCGCCGAGAAGTTCGTGCGCGGCAACTGCGACCAGGCGCCGTTCTCGCTCGCGTCCATGATGCGCGGCCTTGCGCCCTGGCTCATGGACCTCATGGACCCCGCGCGCGAGCCCCTCGCGCGCATGCTGCTCGACTACTGCACGGAGGCGTGCGCATCCTTCGTGAGCCTCATGGCCGCGACGGGCGTCGACATGGTCTCGAACGGCGACAGCCCGGCGGGGCCGGACGTCATCGCGCCCGACATGTACCGCGCCTTCGCGCTCCCCTACGAGACGCGCATCGCGGCGCGGGCCCACGCACTCGGCCTGCCCCACATGCTCCATATCTGCGGCAACACGACGCGGATCCTCGGGGACATGCGCTCCTCGGGAACGGACGCCCTCGAGCTCGACTTCAAGACCGATATCCGCGCGATCCACGCGGCCTGCGGCCGATCGATCGTCCTCTCCGGCACGGTCGACCCGACCGGGGTGCTGGCGCGGGGAACGCCGGCCGAGGTCGCGGCGGCGGTCCGCGCGATCCTCGACGTCTACGAGGATTCGCCGCGGCTCATCATCAACGCGGGCTGCGCGATTCCCCCGACGACTCCCTCGGAGAACATCCGCGCGCTGGTCCGCGCCGCGCGCGGCCGCTGACGCGC
>JBFZCA010000077.1:0-5557 GCA_041308205.1 Planctomycetota bacterium
GAGCCCCCAGTAGCCGGCGAGCAGCGCCGCGACGGCCAGGAGCTGCCAGATGATCCGGAAGTTCAGCATGACGAACGCCGCGATCACGTACCCGCAGGCGATGGCCTGGAGCGTGTTGCAGAAGATGTGGAGCTCCGAGAGGTCGTACTTGAGCAGGTTGCCCTGGGCGGCCATCCCGAACACGAAGAGGACGCCCGCGCGCACGAGGATCTTGGCGTAAAGATCACTCTTGGTCGCGCCGCGAGCAGCCCGCTTGGCGAAGGAGAACGGCATCGCCGCGCCCACGATGAAGAGGAAGAGCGGCATGATCATGTCCCAGGCCGAGAAACCCTCCCAGTTGGGGTGATTGAGCTGGTACTCGAGCCAGGCGGGAAAAGGATCGACGAAGATATGCAGGAGCGAGATCACGAGGGCGCCGCCGCCCGCGATCCAGAACATGTCGAAGCCCCGCAGCGCATCGATCGACGCGACGCGGCCGGGGGACGGCGCGGGGGGCGCATCCTGGCCGCCGTCACGAACAAGCCGGTCGGGGAACACGGGAATCGGGATGGTCGGACCTTCCATGCAGACACCTCGCACATGCGCCGCCCGAACGCGCGGCACAGCATCATGATACCACGGCAATGACGGGGTAAGGCAAGGCCGCGGCCGGGGCTCAGCGCCCGTCAGGCGCCGCGAGGAGCGCGAAGCGCGTGCAGTATTCCTGCAGCGCCTCGGGCGGCACATCGTAGGCGCCGCTTCCCAGATACCACGCGCTCACGACCTCCCGCAGCCGGGCGATTTCCCGAAGGCCCGCGCGCCGGCGCGGGTCGCAGAGCGTCAAGTCGATGAGCTCGAGAGCCCTCTCGATCGCCGCGCCCCGGCATTCCTCGTCGCCCCGCCCTTCCCAGTGGCGCGCGCGGGCGATCTCGCTGCCGATATTCCCCATCTGTTGGGGAAGGGTCAGGCGATGCCAGCGCGCGGGCTCCATCGCTCACTCGATCAGCGCGTCGACGATCGCGCGCATTCGCTGCCTGAGCCCGGGATCGGCGACCTCCAGCGATCGATTCCCCTGCCGCGGCCGGATGTTGATGAACGCCGTGAACTCGAGCCTCGCGTCCTTGTCCTTGCCCATGTGCAAGTTGAAACCCCAGAGGTCGTCCTGCGCCGAGCCGCCGGCAAGCAGCAACGCCTCGCCGTCCGCATGAAGCTCGCCGCCGAGGACGAGCACTCCCCCGCGGACATCGACGACACCCTTGATCATCGTGCCGTAATTCTCGGCGGCCAGTTCCGCGAGGTGTTGCCGCGTGCAGCGGCTCGTCAGGATTTCCATCCGCATGGCGACGTTCCATCGTGTGGCAGAAGCCCGTCCATTGTACGTGCCGAGTGGGCGGAGCGAAACCGCGCAAGCCATCGATCGGCCGGGGGCAGCCCGGATTCCCCAGCCCCGGCGTGCGAGGGCCGGCACGCCGCATGCGGTCCTCCCCGCTACTTGACCGTGTACCCCGCCTCGCTCACGGTGATCGTGCGGGCGCCCCGATAGGCATCGTAGGTGGTTTCCATCTCGGCGGTCGAATCGAAGAACCCGACGACATAGGCCGCGCCGATCTTCTCGCCCGCCGCGACGTCCCGCCCCCACAGCTCCTGGATGAAGCACACGTACCCGCGCTGATGGCACCACGCCTCGGCGACGAGCGAGGGATCGAGGGTCATGCCGGCGAGCCACGGCCCGGGCGCGCCCTCGGCGAGCTTCGTCCGGTAGGCGCGGAAGAACCTCTCGGGCAGGCTTTTCGCCTCGCGGCGGTACAGGAACTTCTCGTCGGGTCCGAAATCCGCGACGAACTCGGCCGCGCCGATGACGCTGCCGTAACTCAGGAAGATCTCCGAGAACGTGTCGCCGCCCTGGTGCTTGAGATGCCCCGGCATGTCGATCCGGTAGAAGAGCCCCGGCACCGCGTTCGCGCACACGATCTCCTCGGCGCTCAGGAAGTAGCGCTTGCCGGCGGGAAAGACCAGCGTCTGCTCCCAGCGCGAGCCCGCGCCCCGGCCCTCGTACCCCTCGGTGAACGTGAAGGCGAGCTTGACGGCGACGAAGTCCCGGCCCCGGATCACAACGGCGGGAAGCTCCTTGGCTTGCGTGCAGATCTGCGGCCCCTCCTCGTAGTGCTTGGGCAGGTCTCCGTGGAGCTTGGCGTCGCGCAGATAGCCGTCGTCGCGCCACCCCGGCCCGAGGAGGAAGTCCATGACGTGGAGGCCGAACCCGAGGGATCGCGCGCCCGTCCGCCGGTCGAGCATGCCGGCCTCGACGCCGCTGACATACCCCTTCTTCCGCACGCGCGCGCAGATCGCGCCCGTGTCGATCTCGATCGCATCGTCGTCCTCGCGCACGACGGGCGCCGGCCGCGGCACGGGCCGCGCGATGAGGACGAAACGATCCGACGAGGGAGGCGCCGCGCCATCGCTCACGCTGAAGCCGGCGGCCTCCAGCTCGCGCCGCACGCACGCGGGCGCGATCCGCCGCCGGTGGCTCGCCAGGTTTCGCGGCACGTCCTCGGGCCCGCCGCGATCGATGACCACGATGACGCCGTTCTCGGACAACCGCTCGGCAAGCACCCTGAGGAGCTTGCTCGGCCGCCAGAGCAGGTGATATGCATCGGCGAACACGACCGCGGAGAACGTCAAGTCGTCGGGAATCGAAAGCTCGCCCTTCTCGGCCCTGAGCACCCTTGCCGCGCCATCCGCGGGCTCGGGCGGCGCCTCGTCCTTGACCTCCGCCCACTCGTCGAGAAGTATGTCGGCGATGATCGCATCGGGGCCGGCGGCCTCGCGCAGGTCGCGCAGGACCGTCCTGCCCCGCCCGAACGCGACGGCGGCGACCGCGGGCGGCGGGGAGCGGCCGATCGACAACCCCTCGACGATCGCGCGCGCCTCGATCGGAGGCGGCAGATCCGGGTCTCCTTGCGGCGCATCGCCCTGAAGAGGCCGGCGGAACGCGAGAACGAACGGGTCCTTCTCGTGCCACAACTCGTGGAGCTCGTCGACGAATTCGAATCCCGTCTCGCGCGCCTGGCGGACGACCGTGGTCTCCCCGACCCAGTGGTGGGATGTCTCGCGCTGCTCGAGCGGCACGAGGTCCCGCGGCGGACCCTTCTGCTGGTCGACGATCACGAGGAGGCCGCCCGGCCGCAGGTCGAACCAGAAGCTCCGCAGCATCTGCCGGGGTTTCGCGAAGTGGTGAAAGACATGATGCATGTAGATGAGGTCGAGGCTGCCGTCGGGGAGGCGCGGGTCGTCCGACTGGCCGAAGACCGGCGTGATCTGCGGAATCTCGTCCTTCTGCGCGCGATCGCGCACGGCTTCGACCCTCTTGAGATCGATCTCCTCGGCGAAGACCGCCCCCCGCGCGCCGGCGATGCGCGCGAAGTGGACGGTGTCCTCTCCGTTCCCGCACCCGATGTCGGCAATCCGCGCGCCCTCGCCGATCCCGAGCCGCTCGCACACGGCGCGGATCGACTCGGCCCGATTGCGGGGGGCATCGGCGGCCGAGACGGCGGCCTGGAATCCCGGGAGCAAGGCCAGGGCGCACGCGGCATGGCACATCAGGAGGCGGAAAGTCATGGCATGTTCCTCATCGGTATTCTGTCTTCAGGATAGCCGAAATCGAGGGCCGAGGAAACGGCCGCCGAGGCGCGCGGCGCTCAGCGCCCGCCCCCGCCGCCCCAGAGCGTGTTGATGACGCGCAGGAGCACGAGCCCGCTCACGACGAACACCCCCGTGAGGATCGCCGCCATCGTCGTGCGTCCGTAGAGGAAGTTCCCGACCGCGAAGAGCGACGACCAGATCGCGGCGCAGCCCGCCGTCCACCCCACGAGCGCACGCGGGATGTTGTCGTGCGTGGCCGACGCTTCCTTGGAGATTCCCGCCGCCTCGCGGATGGGCTCCCACCCGGGCCCGAAGGGGCGGATCTTCTTGTAGAACTCGATCAGCGTCCGCCGATCGGTCTGCGGTCCCAGGAAGGCCGTCGCGACCCATGCGGCCGTGGTCACGCCGATCGTGACGAGGAGCGCATGGTGGGTGCTGGGCGCCCAGCAGTCGCACCTCTTCAGAACGAGGAGGAGCAGCGACACGCCGAACGAGGTCGCCATCGCCACGACCTCGCACCAGGCGTTGATGCGCCACCAGAACCAGCGCAGGAGATAGAGAAGCCCCGTGCCGGCGCCGACCTGGAGGATCACGTCGAAGCTGTCCTTGGCCGTCTCGAGCACGTAGACCATTCCCGACGAGGCCAGGAACAGCACCACCGTGGCGACCCTTCCCGCGAAGACGTAGTGGCGCTCGCCGGCGTCCCTGCGGATGAAGCGCCGGTAGCAATCGTGGACGAGGTACGAGGCGCCCCAGTTCAGATGCGTCAGGATCGTCGATGAGTTGGCGGCGATGAGCCCTCCGACCATGAGCCCGATAAAGCCGACCGGCAGGAACTTGAGCATGGCCGGGTACGCGATGTCGTGGCCGAGAAGCTTCTCGTTCATGCCGGGGAACGCCGCCTTGATGTCGGCCAGCGTCGGGTACACGAGCAGCGAGCACAGGCCGACGAGGATCCACGGCCACGGCCGCAGCACGTAGTGGGCGATGTTGAAGAACAGGACCGCGCCGAGCGAGTCCTTCTCGGACTTGGAGGCCAGCATGCGCTGCGCGATGTAGCTCCCGCCGCCCGGCTCGGCGCCAGGGTACCACACGGCCCACCACTGGACCGCGATCGGCATGATGAAGACGGCGAGCGCGAGATCCCAGTTGTTGGTGAAGTCTGGCAGGATGTTCAGGTACTCGATCGTGAACTTGCCGTCCGGCGACGGCAGCGGCCCCGAGAGCTTCGCCACCATCGCGTCGAGCCCGCCCACGTGCTTGACCGCGAAGTACGCGGCCGCGATCACGGCCGTCATCTTGATGACGAACTGGATCATGTCGATGACGAGCACGCCCCACAGGCCCGAGTGCGCGGCGAACACCACGTTGAGGAGCCCGACGAGGAGCAGGGTCTGCCAGCGGTCGAGCCCGAAGAGCACGTTGGCGATCTTGCACGCGGCCAGGTTCACCGACCCCATGATGACGCAGTTGAAGAAGAACCCGAGGTAGACGGCGCGGAACCCGCGCACGACGCTCGCCGCCTTCCCGGAGTAGCGCCGCTCGTAGAACTCCAGGTCGGTCATGACCTCGGAGCGCCGCCACAGCCGCGCGTAGAAGAACACCGTGGCCACGCCCGTCAGGACGAACGCCCACCAGCACCAGTTGCCCGCGACGCCCTGCCTGCGCACCAGGTCGGTGACGAGGTTCGGGGTGTCGCTGCTGAACGTCGTCGCCACCATGGAGATGCCGGCGAGCCACCAGGGAACCGACCTGCCCGAGACGAAGAACTCGGACGTGTTCCTGCCCGCGCGCTTGCCGAAGAAGAGCGCGGGAACGAAGCAGATCGCCAGGGACGCGACTACGATCAGCCAGTCGATGAGTTGGAGATGCATGGCCGGCGCGCGAGACTCCGTGTAAGGGGTGGCCGAGTCGCCGCACGGCGCGCCGTTGCGCC
>JBFZCA010000078.1:0-14282 GCA_041308205.1 Planctomycetota bacterium
GCCGATATGGGCCTTGCGCAGGTAGAGCATGCAGAGGCGCGACTGGCCGATGCCGCCGCCGATCGAGAGCGGCAACCCGCCCGCGAGCAGCCGCCGGTGGAAGAGAAGCTCCGCGCGCTGCATCTGGCCGCTGAGCTCGAGCTGGCGCAGCAGCGACTCGCGGTTCACGCGAATTCCCATCGACGACAGCTCGAAGGCGCACTCGAACATCGGGTAGTGAACGAGAATGTCGCCGTTCAGGCCCACGTGCCCCTCTTCGTTCGGCGTCGACCAGTCATCGTAGTCGGGGGCGCGGCCATCGTGCGGCGCGCCGTTCCGCAGGCCGGCGCCGATGCCGATCACGAACACCGCGCCGTGCTGCCTGCACGCGAGATTCTCGCGCTCGCGCGGGGCGAGCTCGGGATACCGCCGCTCGAGCTCCGCCGAGTGAACGAAGGTGATCTCGTCCGGCAGCATCGGCCTGAGCGCCGGGTGGGTGAAGGCCACGTACTTCTCGGTTCTGCGGATGACGTCGTAGATGCGACGCACGATGTCCTTGAGGAAGGCGATGCGGCGATCCTCGGGGCGGATGACGCGCTCCCAGTCCCACTGGTCGACGTACAGGGAGTGCGTGCAGTCGAGGGTTTCATCCGGCCGGATCGCGTTCATGTCGGCGTAGACCCCCTCGCCCGGCGCGAGGCCGAGGTCGGCAAGCGTCATGCGCTTCCACTTGGCCAGCGACTGGACGATCTCGGCCCGCACGCCGCCCGCGGACTTGACCGCGAACGACACGGGTTTCTCGATGCCGTTGAGATCGTCGTTGATGCCCGTGCCCGCCTCCACGAAGAGCGGCGCGGTCACGCGCATGAGGTTCAGCTCGAACGCGAGGTTCGTCTGAAAGAAATCCTTGATCAGGCGAATGGCGCCCTCGGTCTCCCTGGGAGAGAGAAGCGGCTCGTAGCCTTCGGGGCAGGGGCACGCGGGTTTCATGCGGCGTCTCCTCGGCGCTGCGCCCGGGCGGAAGCCGCGCCACGCGCATCTCTCCCCGAGCCATCCAACTATACAGGACTGCGGGGCGTTCCGGCAAACGGCCGCGGCCGCGCGCGGGGTACGGCTCGGCCCGCGGTTCGCGTTCTACGAGGCTTCGTCGCCGAGGACTTTCTTCGCCTTCTTGACGTCGTCGGGCGCGAGAACCACCTCGACCATGTCGTCGGCCCGGCCGGCGAGATACACGGCATTAAGGTTGATCCCGGCGTCGCCGAGCTGGGCGGCAATGCGGGCGATCTCGCCGGCCTTGTCCTCGAGGAGCACCACCAGCACCTCCTGCTCCTCGAACTGGAAGCTTCCGGACTTGAGCGCGTTGCGCGTCGCCTCGACATCGTGGCCGATCAGGTGGAGCGTGACGTGGCCCCCGTCCGCCGAAGCGGCCAGCGCCTTGATGCTCACCCCCTGGCGGCTGAGCGACGTCGCGACACGGCCGAGCTCTCCGGGACGGTTCGTCATGGTAACGCGGAATTCTCGCATGGGCACCTCCTTGGCGTCGTGTCCCGCCTCCTACATTCGCCTGCCCACCACTATACCCGAGAACTGAGGCAAGTCCACATATCGCACGGGCATCACGCCCGCCTCGCGCATCCAGCCCTCCACCTCGCCGCGCGTGTACACGTCGCCCGCGCCGGCGACGAGCATGTTGATCGAGAAGAGCGCGGTGAACGGCGGCGACGCGCGGCCGGGATCGACGAAGAACTCCTTGACCGCCAGGAAACCGCCCCGCCGCAGCGCGCCCGCGGCCTTCCGGATGACCTGCGCGACGACGGGCGGTTTGAACGAGTGAATCAGGCTCGACATGAAGGCGACATCGAACGAGCGGCCGAACGAGCGCGCGGCGCACACATCGCCCGCCTTCACGGATACGCGGCGGCGCAGGCCGTATCTCGCGATCGTCTCGCGGGCGTAGACAAGCGGGCCGGGCAGGTCGAGCACGACGACGGAGAGCTTCGGCCGCGCGCGCGCCAGCTCGCACGCGTAGACCGCCGGGCCGCCCCCGATGTCCAGGAGGCGGCGGGCGCCCGTGAGCTCTCGGCGGAGCGCACGCGCGCAGACGGCGGCCGAGGAGGCGCCCAGATTGGCCATGCCCTTTATGAAGCGCCGCTCGCGCTCCTTCGTGAACGCGCGCGGCGGCACTCTTCCCGTTCTGACGATCGCCGTGAGATCGCTCCATCGCTCCCACATCGATGCCCGGTGGCGCATGATGTCGCCCAGGTACCCCGGACGGCCGGCGATGAGGTGCGCCCGCGCCGGCGGCGTCACGCGATACCTGTCCGCGCGCTTGGCGAGCAATCCCAGCGCGGCGAGCGCGTTGAGAAGCCGCGCGAGAGGCGCGGGGTGCGCGCCCGTGCGGCGCGCAAGCTCCTCCGCGGTCAGCGCGCCGGCGCCGCACGCGGTGAAGACCTCGAGCTCCAGGGCCGTGAGCAGCACGCGCGCCGGCATGAAACCGGTGGCGAGATGCTCGATCATGGCGCGATGATGATGCATGGGCATGCTCTCCGGTCGGACGGTTCACGGAAAGGTCGCGGCCTCGCGGGGGTCCGGTCTCATGGCGCGCACGCCGGCGCCGCGCACTCGCCCAGCGCATCCGGCGTCGGATCCGGCCCGCAGACCGTGCCCGGCGCCACGAGCGGGCCGCTCGCGAACAGATAGCGCAGCGTCGCCACGGCGTCCGAGATGTCCAGCCTGCCATCGTCGTTGACATCGAACGCATCGGAGCACCCCGGCACGGCGTCTCCCTGGAAGAGATACCGCAGGATGCGCACCGCGTCGGCGATATCAAGGACGCCGTCGTCGTTCGCGTCGCCGCGCAGAAACTCGGGCGGCGGCCCGCAGATCACGGCCCGCGCCGCGTCGGCCGCGACCATCGCCGGCGAGAACGACAGGTCGCTGCTCGTGAGGGTTGCGTTGTGCACGCTCACCGCGAGCACGTTCGTCCCGGCGCGAAGCAGCGCCGGCGAAACCCGCAGGAACGCCGTCTGCATGTCGACCGGCGAGGCCGCGGCGGTGTCCGCATCGGCCTCGCCCGCCGGGATGTTCACCCTCCCGACCTCGACGCCGTTCAGGTACGCCACGAAGCCATCGTCGTAGACCGTCGCGAAGTCGAGTTGCTCGAATGCGCCGGGGTCCGCGACCTGGAATGCTCTGCGGCAGAAAACCGCGAGATACCCGCCCTGCATGTCGGCAAGCACGGTGGCGTCGTCCCCGCCGCCGTACCCGATGCCGGTCGGGCCTTCCTCCCACGCCGCATCGTCGAAGTCGGGCGCGTTCCAGTCCGCGGGAAGCGGCAGGGAGCCGCGCAGGAACCGCCACGTCGCGCCGGGCGCGATCAGCGTCTGCACGGCGGGAATCGCGTACGTCACCGCCAGGCGCGGGGGCGCGGCGCCCTCGGACGAGGAGGCCCTCCATCCGTCCGCGCCTGCCGGCAGCACGGCCCATCCGTACGCCGCGCAGGGATCGCCCGACCATGCGGCCAGAGCCGCCGTCGCATCGAACGCCACCGCGCCGGTCACGGCCGCGGCGGACGCATCCGCGGCGGCGAGGCATTCGCTCCCCGGCACGATGCCGTCCGCGCCGAAATCGTTCCAGACCGCTTCCTCCGCCCACGGCACGAGCATGCGGTGGAGCGCGAGGGGATCGCCCGCGTCCGTACCCGTGAGCTCGAGGCGCGCGGACACGATGCTCGCTCCCGGAGGAACCTGCGCGGAATCCGCGCCGAACACGCCGTCGAACGCGATCAGCGTCTGGATCGCGAGGCCGGAGCCGGAGGGATCATCGCCGTCGACGCGCAGCTCCGTCGAGGTTGCAGCGCTCGCCGCCGGCGCGCTCTGGCGGATGAAGGTGTCGCGCGTGCCCGCGTAGCCGCCCGCGCGCTCCTGGAAGGACAGCGTCCGCGTGCTGACCGCATTGATCTCGACATCGAGCGCGACCGTGTCCGCCCGCAGGAGCTCGCCGTCGCTGACCCGCAGCGCGAAGAGGTACGTTCCCGAGACGGAAAACCGCACGCTCGGCG
This sequence comes from Planctomycetota bacterium, assembly GCA_041308205.1. Lineage (GTDB taxonomy): Bacteria > Planctomycetota > UBA8108 > UBA8890 > UBA8898 > UBA8898. The sequence goes on from JBFZCA010000078.1 coordinate 4,040, forward strand.
CCGGCACGCCCGCATCGCTGAAGGTCACGGGCGCCGGGCCGGAGAGGACGCGCCACTGGTACGTGAGCGCGCCCGGCGACGCCGGCAGGCCGTCGTCCGTCGCGACGCCCACGAGCCTCGTCGTGTCCCCGGCCAGGACGGGCTTCCCGGAAGGCCCGGCGTCGACCTCGGGACGCCGATTGCCGGGTGTTTCCGGCGGATAGGTGTACTGCGCGCACAGGGCGTCGGTGGCGTTCGGGGCGTTGCAGCAGTACATGTACATCAGCGCGTACTTGTCGTCGAAGTGGCCGAACCCGAGGCCGTGCCCGAGCTCGTGGGCGAGTAGGCGCGCGTAGTTCGTGCTGCCGATGCACCCGGAGCCGTTGTTCACGACGACGGCCCAGCTCACGATCGTCACCCAGTACTCGCCGTCGAAGCGGTGCGTGCCGCTCGTGAAGGGACCGCCGTAGGCGAGGATGCCCGTGCACTGGTCCAGGTCGGGAATATCGTCGCACGGATCGTTGAAAACGACCAGGCCGGCTTCGATGTCCTGCTCCGCGGTGCAGTCGATCTTGGAAACGCGCCCGCCGCCGAACTCGAGGTTGAGGCTCGTCTCCGGAATGCCGTGCCATAGGTCGAGCCCCTTCACGAGCTCCGCGAACCCGCCGCCCGCGACCGAGTCATCGCCTCCGGCGCTCGCGTAGATCGTCGCGATGCCGCCGCCGTCGAAGGTGTTCCACCTGAGGTTCCGCCCGCTGACCACGAAGTAGGTGCACTCCTCGGGCGCCTCTTTGTCCGTCGAGGATTTCGAGTCGGCCGTGGAGGCCTCGCCGATCAGGACGGCCGCCGGCTGCCAGGCTTCCCGGCCCGCAAGCACGGCGCCGAGGTGGCGGAGGAACGCATCCCGGCGATAGCGGCCGATCTTCTCGGGCAGCACGCCGTCGAGCCTCGGCAGGGGGTCGGCAGCCGCCGCTTCCGCACAGGGCACGAGCACGGGGTTTCCATCCCGGCCCGCCGTCTCCTCCAGCAGCCCGTAGCTCAGCATTGCCGGGAGCCAGACCCCGTCCGGCGCCCGCCGCAGGCACAGGAAATACGCGCCGCCCTCCAGAAAGCGCGGCGAGCCCGCCACGTGCCATCCCCGGCCGCCGATCTCGCCGCCGGGAGTGCGCACCACGATGCGGTCGCCGCGCCGCACGCTTCCCGCCAGCGTTTCCCCGGCAACGAACTCCGTCTCGGTGAAGATGAAGGCGCCCCGCTGCCGGGGCGCCGCGGCTCCCGCGACCGCCATGCACACCGCATCGCTCTCGGCCGCCAGATCGGCAAGGCTCGCGGGAGGGATGAACGCCGTCGCGCCGGCGCGCGGCGCGATCCAGAGAAGCGTGGCCACCAGCGCCGAACCGATGATCCTGCGCATGCGTACTCCGTGCACGGTTGCTCCCGAGCTCCTCGTCTTGCGATACGCCCCTGCCATACTCTACATTATACTGCGTATCGGCGAAATGCCTCCCCGAGGGCCGCCTTCCCGCGTGAAGTCTCCCTGCGGGCCGCCGCCCCGGGGACCGCAGCGCCGCGCGGCACGAGCGACACGCGGGCGCACGGCGCCCTGCAAGGAACGGAGACTCGCATGGCAGACGACCGACAGCGTGACGAGGGCAGCGCCGGCTTCCTGCTTGCGATCTGCCTCGTCGCCGCGCTCGGCGGGCTTCTCTTCGGCTACGACACCGCGGTGATCTCGGGGGCGATCGAGTTCATCGAGAAGTACCTCGACCTCGACGCGACGGCGAAGGGCTGGGCCTCGGCAAGCGCCCTCCTGGGGTGCGCCGCGGGCGCCGCCGCGGCGGGGCTCCTGAGCGATGCGCTCGGCCGCAAGAAGGTCCTGGTGCTGGCCGCGCTCTGCTTCCTGGTGTCGGCCGTGGGCGCCGCCCTTCCCGAGAGCCTGACCGCGCTCGTCGTGTTCCGGATCATCGGCGGCCTGGGCATCGGCGCCGCGAGCATGACGAGCCCCATGTACATCGCCGAGGTGACGCCCGCGCGCATTCGCGGCCGCATGGTGTCCGTGAACCAGTTCGCCATCGTCTCGGGCATGCTGATCGTGTACTTCGTCAACTACGCCATCGCCCATCATGTCGCCGGCGCCGCCGCCCCGGAGGCGGCCGAGGCCTGGAACATCCAGACGGGCTGGCGCTGGATGTTCGCGTCGGGGGCGCTGCCCGCGGTCCTGCTCCTCGCGTGCCTCGCCTTCGTCCCGGAGAGCCCGCGCTGGCTCACGGCCGCGGGCCGCGAGGATCGGGCCATGCACGTGCTCTCGCGGGTCAACGGCCCGACGCGCGCCGGGGAGGAGATGCGCGAGATCAAGGCGGCGCTGGCGCAGGAGAGCGGCCGGCTCGGCGATCTCCTGCAGCCGGGCATGACGTTCGTGCTCATCGTCGGCGTCGCGCTTGCCGTGCTCCAGCAGGTGACGGGCATCAACGTCTTCCTGTACTACGCGCCCGAGATCTTCAAGAACCTCGTTGCGGGCACCAAGGACGATGCGGCGCTGCTCCAGACCATCGTCGTCGGGACCGTCAACATCTCCTTCACCGTCATCGCGATCTGGACCGTGGACCGCCTCGGCAGGCGGCCGCTCATGATGGCCGGCGCGGCGGGCATGGGCGTCTCGCTCGCGGCGCTCGGTCTGGCCGCGTATCTCGGCCGAACCGAGGGTTGGGTACTCGTCTTCATGCTGGGGTACATCGCCAGCTTCGCCCTGTCGGTGGGACCGGTGACATGGGTGATTCTGGCGGAGATCTTCCCGACGAGGATCCGCGGGCGCGCCATGGCGATCGCCACGGTGTGCCTGTGGCTCGCCAACTACGCGGTCTCCCAGACGTTCCCGATGATGGACAAGAACGAACGGCTGATCGCGACCTTCAACCACGCCTTTCCCTTCTGGCTCTACGGCATCTTCTGCATCGTCTTGATCCTGGTCGTGCGCTCCGCCGTGCCGGAAACCAAGGGCCGCAGCCTCGAGGAGATCGAGCGCATGTGGCGCCCGAGATCGTAGCGGCTCCAAGCGCGGGGCCCCCGCGCCGGATCACGCCCCGTGTTCGCGCGGGGCCCTTGTACATGGGGAAAAACGCCGCGGCCTCGCCATAGTACCCGCCCCGACAACGAGGGATCGTCCTATGCGTGCGTCGGAGGCGGTTCGGAAACCGCCGGCGCGCGCGGTCCGGCGCTGGAACGGTTCTTGCACTCCTTCGCCTCCGAGGGTTCTTCTCCTTTCATTGAACGCGGAGGGTTTGACATGTTCACAGGGCTTGCCGTCTTTCTCATCGCGGTGTTTCTCGTCGTGATGCTCGCATTGCCGTTCTGCCGCGGCAGACTGGCCGTCAAGCTCGTCGCCAAGCTCAAGTCGATGCTTCTGGAAGGGCCCGGGCAGGTGCTCTTCTACGAGCAGTCCGTCAGCCAGACGCCCGTCCGGTCCATCGCCTGGACGCGGGCGTGGGGCCTCATGGCGGCGCTGCTCTTCACCGGCTGCGCCGTGTACCAGGGCAACGCCGTCGAGAACCACCCGGCGGCGGTCGCGGCGTGCGGGCTGTACGGCGCGCTGGCCATGGGCACGAGCGCCTTCATAGTGCTGCTCGGCCTGTCGTTCGTATCGTACTTTCCGCGCATCCGCGGCAGCGCGGGCCTCAGGCAATGCGGACTCCAGGGGTTGTGGATCGTCGATCCCGCGTCGCCGCCCGTGAAGCTGCAGCAGACCGTGGCGGCGCATCTCCAGAAGACGACGTACGTGGGCATCGTCGATGTCACCGGCTTCGGCATCCTCGCGAAGGGCGCGGGCACGCCCGGCGGGTTCCTCTACGACGCCATCGCCATGGCGACGGGAGTGCCCGTGTCGCTGCTGCTTCTGGATCCGGAGGCATCGACCTTCGACCCCGACGGCCCGCAGACGACCGTCATGCAGTCGGTGCTCACCGAGATGGGCATTCCCGCCCTGCTGTATCAGAAGCGCCTCCGCGCAACGCTCGAGGCGGTCGAGCAGCTCAATCAGGTCAGGCCCGAGGAAGCCAAGATCGTGGTCCGCTTCTACCGCGAGCGTCCCTCGATCACGGCGCTCTTCTTCGACAAGACCGCGCTGGTCTCGCCGTGGAACCCGCGCGAGAAGCTGAGCGTCTTCACCCAGTTCGACGCCGAGACGCCCCTGCCGGACGCATCGTTCTTCGAGGTCCACCGGAGGACTTTCACGCGCCTGTGGGCCCACAGCCAGGTCGCGCGGTCGGACGCGCCCCTCACGCCGGCCGGCGCCAGCACCGTCGTCCGCAAGAAGGGCAGCACGATCGTCCGCAGAAACGCGGGCGGCGCGGTCATCGCCAGGTAGCGGCGCGCGGCAGGATCCCCTGCCGCGCCCGCCCGGTCTTGCCGCGCCGGCGCGCCGTTCCGGCCTCCCGTCCCCGTTGTAGCGCCCCGCCGCCCGGAGTACAATTGAAGTCTGATTCCGGGGTAGGACGGCCACGGCGGACACGGATAGTGACGGGAGGTACGCGGCGTGGCGCACAAGACACGTTGCCTCGCGCGCCGCAAGGGCGCACGGGCGCGCGTTCCGGCGTGGGTCGCCGTGCTCGCCATCGCCGCGGACGCCGGCGCGGGAACCGTGTACCTTGCCAAGGGATCCGTCTGGCGGCTCTTTCCCGGCACGGCCGAGGCGTCATCGCCCGATCCCGCGGCCTGGCGCGGCCGCGACTTCGACGTCTCGGCCTGGGCCGAAAGGCCCGCGCCGTTCGGCTACGGCGAGCCCGAGCTCGGCACCGATCTGAGCACGTTCGACCCGCCCATGCGCCGCAACTACACCACCGTGTTCCTGCGCACGACCTTCTCGATCAGCGACCCCGCTCGGCTCGCCGCGTTCTGGGCCGACGTGAGCTACGACGACGGATTCCTGATGTGGGTCAACGGCGTCGAGGTGCTGCGCGAGAACGTGGGCGGGGAACCCGGAACGTACGTGCCGGCGACCGCGGTCGCGAGCACGAATCGCGAGGCGCTGCCCGGCCGGCGTCTCGCCCTTGCCGACCCCGCGGCGTACCTCGTGCCCGGCGTCAACGTCGTCGCCGTCCAGGCGATCAACCAGTCGCTGAGCAACACCGACTTCTTCTTCGACCTGGCGCTCGATGACCCCGAGGGCCCCGACCTGGCGCCGCCGCATCTCGAGTCGCGCATCCCGCGGCCCGGCATCACCGTACGGAGCCTCACGCAGGTGCGCGCGGTTTTCAGCGAGCCGGTCGCGGGCATCGATGCCGCCGATCTCGTCGTCGGCGGCGTCCCGGCCGCGACGCTCGTCGGCGCCGGCGCGGGACCGTACGTGTTCGGCTTTCCCCAGCCCGCGCCGGGAGAGATCGCGATCGCGTGGGCGCCGGCGCACGGCATCCGCGACGGCGCCGAAACGCCCAACGTCTTCGAGGGCGACCCCTGGTTGCTGCGCCTGGACCCGGACGCCCCGCTCGACGATGTCGTCATGAGCGAGCTCATGGCCTCGAACGGCATCACGCTCGAGGACGAGGATGGCGACTCGCCGGACTGGGTCGAGCTCTGGAACCGGGGAACGGCGCCGATCGACCTGGGCGGGTGGTCGCTCACGGACGATCCCCTGCAGCCCGGCACGTGGAGCTTTCCCGCACGCTCGCTCGCGCCGCAGGAGTTCCTCGTCATCTTCGCCTCGGGCAAGGACCGCCGGAGCGGCCCGAATCTCCACACGAACTTCAAGCTGAACCGCTCCGGCGAGTACCTGGGCCTGTACAACGGCGAGCTGCCGCCCCGCGCGGTCCACGAGTTCGCGCCCATGTTCCCCGAGCAGCGCGATGACTACTCCTACGGGCTGGATGCCGGCGGCCGGGCGCGCTATTTCCTCACGGCCACCCCCGGCCGGTCCAACGCCGAGGCCGCAACCGCCACGGGGTTCGTCGAGGACCCCGTCCCGAGCTTCCCCCGCGGCACGTACTCCGAGCCCTTCGATGTGCACCTCGCGACGCCCACCGAAGGCGCCGCGATCTTCTACCGCACGGATCCCCAGGGCCGCGCCCTCAACGCGGACACGGGAACCGCCTACGCGGGGCCCGTGAGGATCGCGCCCGCGACGGGCCGCGGCGCGGTGCTCCTCAGGGCCATCGCGTACAAGGAAGGCCTGCTGCCGTCGGAGGTCGTCACGGCGACGTACCTCTTCCCCGAGTACGTCCTGACCCAGGGCAAGGCGCCCGAAGGCTTCCCGTCCACGTGGGGCAACACCACCGTCATCAAGGCCGACTACGAGATCGACCCGCGCGTCATCGCCGTTCCGGAGTCCCGCAACCTCGCGCTCCACGCGCTGGCCGAGCGGCCGTCGATCTCGATCGTCATGGACATCGACGACATGTTCAGCCCCGCGCGCGGCATCTACTCCAACGGCGCCCTGGAGGGCATCCTGTGGGAGCGCCCGGTGTCGGCCGAGCTGATCTACCCGGACGGCCGCGCGGGGTGCGCCATCGAGTGCGGGCTCAGGATCCAGGGCGGCACGAGCACCGACGCGTGGAAATCTCCCAAGCTGTCCATGCGCCTCCTCTTCAAGGACGACTACGGCTCGACGCGCCTGCGGTTCCCGCTGTTCGACGACTCGCCGGTGCGCGAGTTCGACACGATCATCCTCGATGCCCACCTCAACCACGTGTGGCACCACCCCGACACGAGCCAGCAGACCACGGTGCAGTACGTCCGCGACACGTTCGTGAGCGATGTGCAGAACGCAATGGGGTCGCTCGCCCCGCACGACATCTTCGTCAACCTGTACATCAACGGCGTGCACTGGGGAATGTACGATGTGCACGAGCGGCCCGACGAGGATTTCCAGGCGGCGTACCTTGGCGGCGTTCCGGACGACTACGATGTCCTCAAGCACAACCCGAGCACGGTCGTCAACGGCACGGCGGCCGCGTTCACCGACCTGCTCGCCAACCGCCTGAGCGGCTTGAGCGCGCCCGCAAGCTACGAGCGGCTCCTCGAGCGGCTCGACGCGCTCGATTTTGCGGACTACATGATCCTGAATCTCTACGCCGCCAACAACGATTGGTCGCACCAGAACTGGTACGCCGGCCGCGACCGCGTGCGGCCGGGCGCCCTCTTCAGGTTCTTCAGTTGGGATGCGGAGCACGTCCTCGATCTCGCCGCGAGCTGGGACGAGTTCGCGGCGAGCAACCAGGACACGGGGAGCCCTTGGCTGATCTTCAACGCCGCCCGCCAGAACGCCGAGTTCAAGCTGCTCTTCGCGGACCGCGTCCACCGGCACTTCCTGAACGGCGGCGTCCTCTACGTGGACCCGAGCGCGCCCAGGTGGAACCCCGACGAGCCCGAGCGCACCATGCCCGTCGCCCGCTACATGCGCCGCATCGAGGAAATCGATGCGCTGATCGTGATGGAGTCGGCGCGCTGGGGCGACTACCGCCGGCCCGCATCGCCGTACACGCGCGCCGACTGGCTGCGTGAGCTCAACAATCTTCTCGCCAACTGGTTTCCGCAGCGCTCGCAGATCGTCCTCAGTCACTTCAAGAGAGAAGGCCTGTACCCCGCCGTCGCCGCGCCGAGCTTCAGCCGGCACGGCGGGACGATCGAGCCGGGGTTCGCCCTGGCCATGACGGCCGGCGCCGATGCGACGATCCACTACACGGTCGGCGGCAGCGACCCGCGCACGCGTCTCTCCGGCGACATCGCGCCGTCCGCGCGCGTGTACACGGAGCCCGTCGTCCTGTCGGGCGCGACGCACGTCAAGGCGCGGTCTCGCAAGGGAACGGTCTGGAGCGCGCTCGCCGAGGCCGAGTTCTCCTCGCCGTCGCCGTGCGAACACCTGCGCGTGACCGAGGTCATGTACCACCCGCCTCCCGAGGGCGCGGAGACGAGCGGCGACGATTACGAGTTCCTGGAGCTCAAGAACGCGGGCCCCGAACCGCTCGATCTCTCCGGCGCGGCGGTCACGGGCGGCATCCGCTTCGTGTTTCCCGAGGGCACGGTGCTCGAACCCGGCGGCTTCGCGGTCCTCGCCGCGAATCCGACCGCCTTCGCCCTGCGCTACCCCGCGTGCGGCATCGCCGGGGTCTACGCGGGAAGGCTCGCCAACGACGGCGATGCCATTGCGCTCACGGACGCGGAGGGGATCGAGATCGCGGCCTTCGCCTATGCCGACCGCGGGTGGTGGCCGGCGAGCGCGGACGGCCGGGGGCGTTCGCTCGTGCCCGTGTACGCGGGCGGTCGGGCCGATCTTCGCGACCCGGCCTGCTGGCGGACAAGCGCGACGGACCTGGGCTCGCCCGGCGGCGACGACGGCGAGAGCGTTCCCGAGGCGCCGGCGATCCTCAGGCAGCCGCACGCGGTGACCGCCGCCCCGGGAGCGCGGGCGCGTTTCTCGGTGCTGGCCTTCGGCGCGCCGGATCCCGCCTACCAGTGGCAGCGCAACGAAGAGGACATCCCCGGCGCCCGCGGCGCGGCCTATACGACCCCCCCGCTTGCGGGCGCGGATGACGGCGCGACGTATCGCTGCACGATCCGGAACGCGGCGGGCGCGGTCGTCACCGACGGCGTCGCGGTGACGGTGGCGGTCCCCTCCGTCGCCTTCCTGCGCGGCGATGCGAACGGCGACGGCCGCCTGAACGTCTCGGATGCGGTCACGGTCGTGCGGGCGGTCTTCGGAGCGCCGGCGGCCTGCGCCGATGCCGCGGATGCGGACGACGACGGGACGCTGCGCATCGACGATGCCATCGTGCTGCTCGGGTACATGTTCGCCGGCGGCCCGCCGCCCGCCCCGCCGTTTCCCGCCTGCGGCGGCGATGCGACGCCCGATGCGCTCGGCTGCGACGGCGGCGCCGCCTGCCGGTGAGCCCGGGCCCGCGCAACCCTCTTGTCCTCCCGAACGGCGCCGTATACAATGGACTTTACATGGTGAGTGCGTCCACGCGGGAAGAGGCGCCCGCAGGGCAGGACGGCGCCGCGACCGCACAGAGGTCGGGTTGTCAAAGGAGGATGCCATGAGAACGGCCGTCGCCAGGTTGTGGTTGCTGTGCGCGTGGGCCGGCGCCGCGTGCGCTCAGGATTCCTGCATTCCTTACATTCTCGATCCCTGCGACGGCGATCCGCAGAGCTACGACTGCGTCAACGTGACGACCGAGATCACGTCGAACAAGGGCGGAGAAACCACGGCGATCCTGCAGGAGTTCTGCTTCAAGGTTGACTCGCCGCTCCTCGGCGAGATCACCGTCTGGACCAACCAGGGCACGCTCGCCATCCCCGCGCTCAAGGTCGGGGATGAGATCGGCGAGCTTCTCTTCAGCATCAAGTTCTCGGATTTCGGCCAGAGCTGCCCGCTCGGCGATGACGCCGTGATGCGCGCCCCCATCAAGGTGACCGAGGTGTCGGTCGAGTACGCGGCGCTCCAGGCGACGATCTCCGAGGCATCGCTGCCGCTCACCGACTGTCTTCTGAAGTACGACCCCACCGATGCCGAGCACAACAACGGGCTCATCCTCGCGGGCGACATCACCGCGAGCGCGGGCGGCGGCTTCGAGCTGTATCTCAAGCTGCCCGAGCCCGGCGCGGGCGCGCTGTACCCCGGCCTCGAGTACGGCGACCTGGCGGGCACCGCCTCGCCGGTCCCGCTGTACTTCCGTCCGCTCACCATGGACGACATCTTCACGCTGCCCGCCGCGGGCGGCACCCTCACCATCGGGACGCTGCTCGCCGCCAACAACCTGGGGGGCCTGCCGGTCGAGCACGAGTTTCTCGAGGACTTCACGATCACGCCCGGCATCGTCGCGCCGCAGTTCCGGCGCGGCGATGTCAACGAGGACGCCAAGGTGGACATCGCCGATCCCATCAAGCTGCTCGGCCAGCTTTTCAGCGGCCAGCCGGCGGCCACGTGCCCCGATGCCGCCGATGCCAACGACGACGGGAAGCTGGACATCGCGGATGCGATCAAGATGCTGGGCCATCTCTTCGCATCCACGGGGCCCCTGCCCGACCCGTTCGGCGCCTGCGGGGCGGAGGTCGAGACCGACACGCTGGCCGCCTGCGACTACAAGGGGGAGTGTTGAACGGGTCATAGCCGGCCCGGCGTTCTCCCCCCTTCCACGGACTGACGCTTACCCACAAGTTCCAGTGTCCTGACGCACGACCGAGAAGACGGCTCACGCCTGAACCTGACACGCTGGGTGCTTCGCCACCTCCTGCAACCCCCGGCCCCCTTCGGGAGAAGGGGGCGCACGGTCAGCGGACT
>JBFZCA010000079.1:0-7588 GCA_041308205.1 Planctomycetota bacterium
CCCGGCGCAACGTCCTCATCGCGCGGGTGAACCTGCACCGACAGATCCTGCGTCGCATCGATCAGCTTGAAGAGAAGCGGCATGCGACCGCCGGGCAGGGCCGCGCCGCCGTACAGCCCTCCGCCGTGCTCGGCGGCCAGGTTCCGCAGCGTCTTCCCCGCGTGGATGCCGCGCGCCACCTCGGACACGTGCTCCCCGATGTCCGCGGCCTCCCACGATTCGCCTATCGGATTCGCGCCCGGCAGATGCTTCCCGAAGCGCGCGGCGAGCGCCGTCCCGCCCCACACGCGTTCCATGAACACGGGACGCAGGGGCAACGGCGCGGCATCGGCGGCGCGCATGCACGCACCCCCGCTCAGGAGACCTTCGAGCCCGGCGCGATGTCGCGATCGCAGGTGAGCACCGACACGACGCGGCTCCCGCCGGTCTCGTCCGTCGCCGCGAGCAGCATGCCGCGGCTCTCGACGCCGCGCAGCGTCACGGGCTGGAGATTCGCCACGACGACGATGCGCCTGCCGACGAGCGACGCGGGGTCGTACCACTCCTTGACGCCGGCGACGATCTGGCGCGTTTCCCCGCCGAGGTCGACCTGCATGACGATCAGCTTGTTCGCGTCCGGATGCGGCTCGGCCGCCACGACCTTGCCGACACGCAGGTCAAGCTCCTGCCACTGCGCGAATTCGATCATGGGTCCTCCTGGCGCGCATCCGGCATCGCCGCGCGGCGCCGCGGCGTTAGAGGGCGCCCTCGTCCCTCAAGTCGGCGAGCAACCGTTCCGCGGCGATGCGGATCTTCTCGTCGGTCTCGTACGTGCCCGCCTCGATCTCCGCGCGGATGGCCTCGACCAGCGTCTCGCGAACGGCCGGAATCTCGGCGAGCTTCGCCTTCCAGCGCGCGACCTCGGAGATCTCGACGCGGTCTTCGCCTTGCACGCGGTCAGTCTTCGCCGCCGGTTCGGGACGAGAGATCCGCGCCGACACGCCTTCGGCTCCGGAAGGCGGGGTAGGTCCGTGAACGTACGGCATAGAATCCTCCATCTGTGCCGAGCGACAGGCGGCCGCGGCCTCGGGGGTGAAGGGGTCAAGTCCGAGTACGCCGCAACCGGTCACGCCGCATACTGTGTGCGCGACGCCGGGCGTTGGGTGGCGCGCGACGCCGCACGGATCAGCTTCACTCCCGTTATCGGCACGCGCGGCCATCGGACTTGATATTTTCGGACCGTTTTTTTATCCGCCCCCTCGGCCCGGCGTCCGTCCCGGAGCGGGCGGCGCACGCGGGCGGTCCGCCGGCGGCACGAACGTTCACGGATCTCTTTGATGCGCTTGCGGTTACAGATGCGCCGGCGCCTACTCCTTGACGAGCTCGACCTCCACGTTGCCTCCGGCGCTCACCTCGACATCGAGGACCGGTTCGGGCGCGCGCTCCTCGCCGGGCTTGGCGAACGCGAACGTCCGCACCGTGTACACGCCCTCGGGCAGCTCGTCGAACGCGAAGCGCCCCTGGCCGTCGGTCTCGGTCTGGGCGCTCTTGGGATCGCCCTTCAGATAGACCTTGACGCTGCCTAAGGGCTGCCGGCGGCCGTTGATCACCACTCCCGAGATCATGCCGCCCACGCCCAGCCGCAGCACGAGATCGCTCGCCAGCGTGTTGGGATCGATCGAGTCGCTGTCGACGCCGAGATACCCGGGCTTGGCCGCCCGGAACTTCGTGGCGCCGCCCCTGAGGCCCTCGAACGCGAACCGCCCGTCGGCGTCGGTCGTCGCCGTCGTGGCGGACGCGCCGCCGCGGGCGCCCGGAAGGCGGCTCGAGCCGCCGATCACCGTCACCGTCGCGTCCGGCACCGGCGTGCCGTACGAATCGATGACGCGGCCGTGGAGCGCGCCCCCCACCTGCAGCTTCAGCACGCCCACATCGGAGATGTCGGCCGCCGTGACGCGGATGTTCGCCGCCTGCACGCCGCGGTAACCGGGCGCCTGCACGTTGATCGTGTAGCTGCCCGGCGGCAGATTCCCGATCTCGAACCCGCCGTTGGCGCCGCTGAAGGTCTTGAACGAGGTGCGCGGGGCCTCGTAACCGGCATCCGTCTCGACCGGCTCGGCCCTCGCGCTGAACGCCTTGACGGGTTTGCCCTCGTCGTCGACGACGATCCCTTTGACGCCGCCGAGCGCCATCAGTTGGATCTCGACCCCGGTCTTTCCCGTCTGGACATCGTGCAGCGTCTGCGTGCCGTAGCCATCGGCCGCGGCCTGAATCTCGACCGGCTCGCCGCCGAGGTTGCCCACGGTGAACTGCCCGTTCTCATCGGAGATGTTCGACTCCTTGCGCGTGCCCGCCGATGCATCGATCGCCGTGATGCGGGCGCCCGCGATGGGCCTGCGCTGCGCGTCCGTCACCGTACCGCTCACGCTGCGTGCGGCCGCCAGCTTCACTCTGACCCCCGAACGCGAGGCGCCCTCGGCCAGCTCGATGGTCTCGCTGCGGCCGTCGAGGCACCCGCTGAGCTGCGCGACGACCTCGTAGTTTCCGGAGCCGAGCCCCTGGATCTCGAACCGCCCCTGCGCGTCGGTCTTGGCGCTGCTGCCGCCCAGGAAATCGTGCGTGTCGGGATCGCCGGCCTTGACGGCCTTCACCTGCGCGCCCTCGAGCCGTTGGCCGGCCTCGTTCACGACCTCGCCGGTGATCTTCGCGCCCACTTCCATCACGATCTCCGTGTCGACGAGATCCTCGCCCGCATCGACGCTGAACGGATCCGACAGCCATCGAATGTAGAGCTTGTGCTCGGCCACGAGGCGCACGTCGGCGCTCGGCACCACCTTGGGAAGATCGAAGGTTCCGTCGTCCTTGGTGTAGGCGAAGTCGAGGAATCGGTGCACGGGATTGTCCTTGGTGATCATCTTCTCGACGAGCACCTTGACGCCCTTGATGGGCTTCTCGTCCGTGTCCTTGACCGTGCCCGCGATGCGCGAGGTGCGGGCGAGCGCGAAGTCGAGCTCCGCGACCGTCCCCTCGGTGAGGCTCACGGTCTTGGGCTCCGCCCGCGACCAGCCCTCCTTCTCGGCCTGCACCTGCTTCTTGCTGATGGGCTTGACGCTCAGCGGCCCGAGGATGTACCTCCCGTCGTCGCCGGTCACGGCTTCTTTCGGGACATTGCCGATGTCCGTGACGCTCACGCGCACGCCGGCGAGCGGATTGCCCTGGTCATCCGTGACCGTGCCCTCGATCGATGCGCCCTCCCCGAGCGCGATCTCGAGGTTGTCCTGCGGGACCTCGATATCGCGCAACTGGGCGGCCGCAAGCTCGCCGTGGCTCACGGTCACCGTGCACTGCCCCGCCGACAAGGTGTCGAACGCGAAGCGCCCGCCCCCGTCGGTCGCCGCCTCCTTGTCCACCTCGCGGTTGATGGCGTTGCTGCCGCCGCTCACGGATGTCTGCGGGCGAACCGAAACCCTGGCGTTCGGAACCGCGCTGCCGTTGGGCCCGACCACCGTCCCGGCCAGCACGAGACCATCCTCGAGCGTGATCGAGACGGTCGCCTCCTGGCCGAGCTTGAGCTCGACGTCCGTCATCGCCTCCTGGTGGGCCGGCGCCGCTGCGACCAGCGTGAACGCTCCCTGGCCGAGCGCGGCGAACTCGAAACGCCCGTCGCCGCCGGCCGTCACCGCGTCGACGGCGCCGCGCATGGCGTTGCCCACGGCCTCGCGGATGTCCGATGTGGTGCCGGTGCGCTGGTAGGCCTCGATCACGGCGCCGCCGATGGGCGCGCCGTTGGTCGCGACGACCTCGCCCATGAGGCGCCCGCCGGTCTCGAGGTAGAAGTCGACGTTCGGCGTTCCCGCCGCGACGAAGTTCCTGCTCCCGGGCGCATAGCCGTCGGCCGCCGCGCGCACGACGCACTCAATGCCCTGCTCGAGGTTCGAAAGCTGGTAGCTGCCGTTGGCGTCGGTTTCATCCATCGCCAGCGGCTTCTCGAGGCGCTTGGGCTCGAGAAGATCCATGAGCCAGTCGAAGTCCGTGCCGTCCTTCCTGCCGAGGTCCTTGAAGGCCGTGACGCGGGCGCCCTTGATCGGCGTGCGGTCCTTGGCGAACACGCGGCCGGTGATGGCGACGCCTCCCGAGAGCGTGATCGTCACCTTCACGGGCTCCTCGCCCTTGGCGACCGTCACGAGCTTTCTGGCCCGCGCGTACCCGCTCGCTTCGGCCCACACCACGTAGGTGCCGACCACGAGCTTGTCCTTGGGCGCGCCGAGGCCGGAGGTGTTGGTCAGGAATTCCGCCGCGGGCGTGATGCCCCGCCGGCCGGACTTGAGCTCTTCCTCCGAATCGATCCGCACGCGGGCGTTGGCCACCGGCTCATCCTTGTCGTTGACGACCGCCACCTCCACCCTGACCAGATCCCTCGGAGTCGCGGGCACGGTGTCGACGCGGCGGACGCCCGGCGTGGTCGACGGCTTCACGACACCCGGCGCGACCGGAAGCTCGGGGGGGACGACGACCGGGCCCTCGCCCTTGCCGCCGAAGATGAGAAAGAGCGCCCCTCCCACGAGAACCGTGCTCACGACCAAGGCGATGACGATATTGCGCATGTGCATGACCTCCTGCAACCAGAGCGCCGCTCACGCGAGGGATTCACAGGCTGAGATCCCTCTCGCAGGGAAGATAAAGCAAAGTGCATGCCTAACCGCGGCTCGATTTCTAAACCCTGCAAAAGCAACGCGTTAGTACGATAATGCCCGCGGAGGTCCGGGCGCAAGCCCCGCGTGCCGAGAATACTGCCGTTTTCTGTTTGAAAACGATACAGGGCGGGTGTTTCACATGCCGACACCCCCGCGCGGGGCGTGCCGGCGCGACGCACCGAAACCGAAGAGCCGGTAACCCTTGACCGCGCCGGATGTTCCGCGCGGGCGCTCATGCCGAGCGCCCCGCGCCGTTCAGTCCAGGGCAACCATGGTTTCCCGGAGCTCGATGCACGTAACTGACTTGAAGATATGATCTTGCAGCGCAACACGGCCGGTGCGCAGGATCGAGCGGGGGCCGGGGGCGCGAGGCGTCGCGCGACGCTTCTTCACGCGCCCCGCACGCAGAACAATACCGTGTTAGAGTTACCTCGGAGAAGGAACGTGTCACAAGAAGCCGTTGCGTCGACCTCTGCATTCGTTCCGGAGACGGTCCGCTTCTACCTGGAGCTGGCCCGCCAGCGCGCATCCGGCACCATCAGCGTCCATCTCGGCGAGGGCCGCGTCGTCTGCAGCCTGAACCAGGGCCGCGTCCGCGATCTCGCCTTCGACGACCGGAGCACGCTCGAGCGGGTGTTCTCTCCCGGCATCGCGCCGGCGGACCTGAAGAAGGCGCACAAGCTCGCCGCCAAGAACGGGATCTCGGCCGGCGAGGCGATTCTGGAGCTCGGCCTCGTGCCCGAGGAGCAGGCCGCCGACACGGTGCTCGGCTTCGTGACCGAGACCTTCGCCCGCACGCTCGCCGCGGTTCAGGAAGAGCTCTCGTTCGCCCCTTCCGAGGGCAGCGAGAGCCTGCTGAGCGACCTGGGGTCGAACTACGAGATCTATCTGCCCATCGAAGAGCTCCTGCTCAAGGCCTTGGCGCAGCTCGGGGCATGGGACTTCGTCGTCGAGAACTTCTCGACGCTCAGGGACGTGTACTACGCGACGCCCAACGCGGTCCACTTCTTCCACCGCCAGGAAGAGCACCCCGTCGAGGTGGCCGTGCTCCAGATGCTCGACGGCCACAAGGACATCCGCGATGTCGTCGATTCCTCGGGCCTCGACCCCTTCGAGGCGCTCGCGGTCGTCCAGGAGCTCGCCGAGGGCGGCTACATCGAGCTCGTCAACCCCGTGCAGCTCTTCCAGCTCGGCCTGGCCGCGGAGGAGAGCGGGAACTGGGCCAAGGCGCTCTCGCTGTACCAGCGGTCGCTCGAGCGCGGCCTGGATGACTTCGACCTGCAGTTTCGCCTCGCCCACGCCTGCGAGATGACGGGGCAGAAGACGGCGGCGATCTCGCGCTACCTGGAGTTCGCGGACAAGTGCGCGCGCGACTTCCGCTTCGACGACACGCTGCGCGCCTTCCACAAGATCACCGAGATCGACTCGGCCAACATTCCCATCAGGCGGCGCTATATCCAGCTCCTCTACAAGTACGAGAAGAAGGACGACGCCGCCCGGGAATCGATCGCCCTGGCCGAGATGCTCCACGAGAGCTCCCGCGACGACGAGGCGCTCCGGCTGCTCAAGGACGCGCTCAAGGTCTGCCCCGACGATGCCGCGCTGCAGGAGCGCTACGCGGTTCTGTGCGAGGCGAGCGGCGCCGCCGACGAGGCGCACCAGGCCAAAGAGCAGCTCGCGAAGATCTACACCGACCGGAAGGACACCAGCAAGGCGCTGGAGTACTTCCAACGCCTCTTCATCGACGGCGAGGACACCTTCGACGTGCGCATGAAGCTCATCGAGCTCCACGGCGTCCAGGGCAATCGCGACAAGGCGCTCCAGCATCTGGACGCCGTGCTCGCGTTCGGGAATCCGTACGGCGTGCGCGACCCGGAAAAGCTGCGCGCGCTCCACCAGAAGCGCTGCGAGCTCAGGCCGGGCGACCGCGACTCGTCCTGGCATCTCATCGAGGACGCGCTCACGCGCAAGGACCTCGCGGCCGCGGAGAAGCTGCTGCGCGAGTATGCCGCCCGCCTGGGGGCGCCCGAGGAACGCGCCGAGCTCGTCATCGTGCTCAAGCGGCTCCTGCGCATCGTGCCCGAGAAGCACGAGTACCGCTGGCAGCTCGCCAAGGAGTACGAGAAGGGGGCCGACGAGAAGGACGCCGCGGCAACGCTGCGCCACGTGGCGAAGCTCTGCGCCGCGACGGGAAACCTCAGCGAGGCCGAGCGCGCGCTGCGCGAGGTCCTGCGCATCGCGCCGTTCGAGCGCGAGGCGCGCGAGGAGCTGATCGCCGTGTTCTCGCGGATGAACGAGAAGGAGAAGCGCCTGGAGACGCAGCGCCAGCTCGCGCTCATCCGGCTCCTTGCGGGCGAGATCGACAAGGCCCAGGCGCTCTGCCGCGAGATCGTCAGCGATTGCACCGAGGATGCGTTCCTGCTGCTCCTGCTCGCCGATGCGTGCGCCCGGACGGGCGATACGCGCATGGCGGCAGAGCAGTACGGCCGTGCCGGCAAGATGCTCCTGGCCGAGCGCAACATCGGCCTCTCGCGGCGCTGCGTGGACAAGCTGCGCACGCTCGGAACGCACGCCGCGCTCGTCGACGAGCTCCAGAAAGGCATCGACGAGCTGACGCGGGCGGCGTTGCCCGCCGCATCCCCGGCGGCCCACGCCGCCGCGGCGCCGGCCGGCCCGAGAACACCGGAGGTCATCGCGGCGGACGAGGCCTTCGCCACGATGAAGCAGCGCGTGCTCAAGCGCTCGGTGAACTCGATCACGTGCCGGCTGCGCAATCTGAAGACAGGGAAGCCCACGGGCGATGCCGCCCCGCAGGGCGTCAAGTTCAGCGTCGCCTCGGCGATCAACAAGCTCAAAACGCTCGCCGCGGACGGCGCGGCGCCCGCACCCGGCGGGAGCGCGCCGCAGGCCGCGCC
>JBFZCA010000080.1:0-4574 GCA_041308205.1 Planctomycetota bacterium
GCGGGGAGGCGCGCCTTCTGCGCCGCGCGCGGGATCGAAGCGCGCGTGTTCGGCGAGAAAGACCTGCGCGGCTTTCCTGAAGTCGCGCCCGCCGTGCGGCCCGCCGGCGAATCGGGCAGGAAGCGCGTGATCGTGACCGGCTGCTACGACTGGTTTCACTCGGGGCACGTGCGCTTCTTCGAGGAGGCCGCGGCGCTGGGCGAGCTCTATGTCGTCGTCGGCAGCGATGCCAACGTGCGGCTGCTCAAGGGCGCGGGGCATCCTTTCGTGCCCCAGGACGAGCGCAGGTACATGGTGCACGCGGTCCGGCACGTTGCGCAGGCGCTGATCTCGAGCGGCGAGGGGTGGATGGATGCGGCCCCCGAGATCGCGCGCATCGAGCCCCGCATCTACGCCGTCAACGAGGACGGCGACAGGCCGGAGAAGCGCGAGTTCTGCCGCGTCCACGGCCTGGAGTACGTCGTGCTCGCGCGCGCGCCGAAGGAAGGCTTGCCCATGCGCACGAGCACGGAGCTGCGCGGGTACTGAACGCGGCGCGAATGCCGCCTTGCCTGCGCGCGCGCTTCCCCCGATAATCCAATCTTGCCATGAGTGAGCGACAAGCGACGAGCGGCCCGTACGGCCACATCCTGACGAACATCGGCGTCTGGTCGCCGGACGGCGAATGGATCGTCTACGACACGCGCTCGGATGCGGCGGGCGAGCGCTTCGACGGCGCGCGTATCGAGGCCGTGCACGTGCGGACGGGCGAGGTGCGGGTCCTCTACGAGGCCCGGAACGGCGCCTTCTGCGGCGTCGCGACGTTCCACCCGCGCGAGCACAGGGTCGTCTTCATCCTCGGGCCCGAGCGCCCGGCGCCCGACTGGGAGTACTGCGCGTTCCACCGGCAGGGCGTCATCGTGGACGCCCTGCGGCCCGGCGCGGCGGCGAATCTCGACGCGCGCGACACTGCGCCGCCCTTCACGCCCGGAGCGCTCCGCGGCGGCTCGCACGTCCACGTCTTCAGCCCCGACGGGCTCTGGGCGAGCTTCACGTACGAGGATCACGTGCTTTCCCGCTACCGGGAGGCGGGGCCCGATCACGACCTCAATCAGCGCAACGTCGGCGTGTGCGTCCCGGGCGCCGTGCGCGCGGGAAAGAGCCACCCGCGCAACCACGACGGAGAGTACTTCTCGGTGCTCGTCACACGCACGACCGCGCGGCCGCGCCCCGGCTCGGACGAGATCGCGCGCGCCTGCGAGGAAGGGTGGGTGGGGACGTACGGTTACGTGCGCGCGGACGGCACGCGGCAGCGCCGGGCGCTCGCGTTCCAGGGAAGCATCGTCACCGAAGCGGGCGCGCAGATTGCCGAGGTCTTTGTCGCGGACGTGCCGGACGACGTGCGCGTGGCCGGCGCAGGACCTCTGGAGGGCACGGAGACGCGCATGCCCGCGCCGCCGCGCGGCGCGGCGCAGCGGCGGATCACTTTCACGGCCGATCGGCCCCATCCCGGATTGCAGGGGCCGCGCCACTGGCTTCGGAGCTCTCCCGACGGCTCCCAGATCGCGTTCCTCATGAAGGACGAACGCGGCGTCGTCCAGCTCTGGACCGCGGCGCCGAGCGGAGGGCCGCTCAGGCAGGTGACCCGCAACGCGTGGGGCATCGCCTCGGCGTTCAGCTTCAGCCCGGACGGAGTGCGGGTCGCGCACGTCATGGACGGCAGCGTGTGCGTGACGGATGTCGCACGCGGCGCGACGAGGCGCCTCACCGAGCGGACGGCCGGCGAGGCGGCGCCGCGGCCCGAGGCATGCGTGTTCTCACCCGACGGCACGAGGATCGCGTACGTCCGGCGCGTGCCGTCGGGCGGCGCCGAGTGGAATCAGATCTGCGTGGTTGCGGCCGACAACGGCTGACCGGCGGCGTATCACTTTGTCGGAGCGCTCAGCGTGAGGACTCCCGCCGAGCGCGGCGGCATCGTGAACCGCAGCACGCCGCCGTCCTCGCGGACCTCCGCGGGCGCGGGCGCGATCTTCGAGGGTTCCTCGAGCGTGTTGCGCGCCGAGAGATCGCCCGGAGCCACGAGGAGGAACTCCGCCGCGGCGGGCGCCCCGCCCTTCACGGTGAGCGCGACGTCAATGGCCTCGGCGCCCGGGTTCACGGCCTTGAAGAAGATGCGGCCGCCGTCGTCGGTCTTCACGGCCGCCGCGTTGAGCCCGTTCGCGTCGCCCTCGATCGCGATGAGATTCGGCGCCGCGTGGTCGCGCCAGAGTTTCATGACGACGTAGTTCGGGGCCGGGAACCACGTGCAGTGGTCGAAATTGATGAAGGCGTTGTCCCAGGCCGTGGCCGACACGTGCCGCAGCCACAGGGCGGGCGAGGCCATGGTCACGACATCGCCCGCGCGCTCGAACGCGTTGAGGAGCCCCGCGGCGTAGAGCCCCGTGCGCCAGTCCGTGCTCTGCGCGTTCCACTCCGAGACGAAGACCTTGATCTTCGGGTTGCGCGAGGCGGCGATGAGCCGGCCGAGCTCCCGGAAGTGGCGTTCGTAGGCGAGCGGGCCGCGGGCGTAGGCGTTCGGATCCTCGTAGTGGTGAATGCTCACGTACTCGAAGCACTCGGCGCAGCCGGCCAGCAGCCGCTCGTTCCAGTTCTCGAAGGCCGTGTTGCTCGTGCCGGCGCCGCCGCAGGCAAGCAGCACGATCGAGGGGTCGGCCGCGCGCATCGCCGGCGCGAACTCCTTGACGATGGCGACGTACCCGTCGACGCCCGCGGGCCAGGTCTCGTTGTCGATCTCCCAGAGCTTGACGCCGTAGGGCTCGGGGTGTCCGTTCGCGGCGCGCACCTTGCCCCAGGTCGAGTCGGCCGGGCCGTTGCAGTACTCGATCCACTCGCAGGCTTCCTTGACGTAGTCCCCGCGCGGCGTGCCGGCGTCGTGGCGGCCGGCGTTGATGACGATGAGGGGCTCGGCGCCGACCTTGTGGCACATGGCGAGAAACTCGTCCGTGCCGTAGGAATTCGTGTCGACGTCGTCCCAGATCGAGATCGGGAAGCGGCCGCGCAGCGACTGCGCCCCGACGCCGTCCTTCCAGCGGTAGCGCTCGGCGTAGCACCCGCCCGGCCACCTGATGACGGGCGGCCTGAGCTCGGCGACGGCCTTGAGAAGGTCGGGGCGGAAGCCGCCCGTCGCGGCGGCGGCATCGGGCATGAGGCTCACCTGGTCGATGCACACGTCGCCCTTCCCCGGAACGCCGATCTGGAGGGCGGCCTCGGCCGCATCGGCCTTGGCGGTGAACTCGAAGCGGGCTTCGCGCCACTCGGCTGCCGGCGCGGGCAGGACGTGCGTCATGGCCCAGTCGCCCGCCGTCACGCGGAGGAGAAGGCCGCTCGGCGCCGTCCCGCGCGTCCAGACGGAGCCGCGGTAGGTCTCGCCCTTGCGGAGGCAGAGCGGCTTCTGCGCGAGGCCCGTCTCGCCGCTCCCCGCGACGATGCGCACGGCGAGCTTGCTGTTCCTCGGC
Source organism: Planctomycetota bacterium (assembly GCA_041308205.1). Taxonomy (GTDB): domain Bacteria; phylum Planctomycetota; class UBA8108; order UBA8890; family UBA8898; genus UBA8898. The sequence continues at coordinate 3,495 of JBFZCA010000080.1, forward strand.
TCGCGATCATCCAGAAGGATCTTTCCCGACCCGTACGCCGTCCAGTGACGAGGCACCCCGGCGTGGGCGATCGGCGGCATGCCTTCGAAGAGCGTCGCGCCGTCGAGCTTCGTCACCTTGAGGGCGCGGTACTCGACCCGGGTCGTCCATGTGCCGATGCCGACCGCGCCGCTCGCGTGCGCCTTGTCGTCGTCCGTGAAGTCCATGATGCGGGCATCGTCGACCCAGAACTGGAAACGCCGGCCCTCGCAGCGGACGCGCAGGCGGTACCACTTGCCCGTGTCGATGCTCCCCGTGCCGAGGTCCTTGACGACGCCCCAGCGCCCGTCGCCCTTGCGGCCGCGCTCGAGGCCGTGGCGCCTGTTGCCCCAGCCGCCCAGGTTCATCCAGTAGAAATCCTCGGGTCCCTTCACGCGGAAGAGGACGAGGAAGCCTTCGGCGCCGCCCGTCTTGCGGGCCTCGAGCGTGAATTCGTAGTCCGTCCACGCGGCATCGCCGAAGACGAGGCGCACGTTGTCGCTCTCCTCGATCTGCGCGATGACGCCATCCGTGATGCGCCAGAGCCCGATGCCGGGCGCCTCCTCGAAGCTGCGGTTCCAGATCATGTCGCCCCACAGGCCGCCGTTGCAGGAGCGGTAGATGTGCTCGAGGAAATGGCCGTAGATGCGCGCATCGACGCGGTGGAGCGTCGTCGCCGCATCGATCGTGAGGTCGGCGGCGGCCGCGGCCGCCCGTCCGGATGCGGTGAGGAGCAGAGCGACGAGAGCCGCGCGGGAGGCGAGAGCGATCGTGCGCATGGGTGCGTGCCTTTCTTGCCGGGGGTTGTCCGAGCGATGGAACGTTGCCATGTACCCCGAAAGTAAGGCGTGCGGGCGGGAATCGCAAGAGGCGCCGCCCTCCCGGCCCGCGGCCGCGGCGGCCCCGGCCGCGAGCACGGAGAAGAGCTACGCGAAGCTCCTCCCGGGCGGCGTGCGCCGCTGGAAGACGAAGCTGAACGCGATGTACAGGGCGACGGCCATGAACCACCCGGGCAGGCTCACGAAGTAAATCTGGACGCCGCCCCCGAGCACGAGATACGTG
>JBFZCA010000081.1:0-8058 GCA_041308205.1 Planctomycetota bacterium
GAGTACATCGAGCGCTTCGCCTGCACGCTTACGTTCGGCGATGCGCCCCTGGGCGACGTCGGCCGCCACGGCGGGATCATGTTCTATGCGCGCGAGCCCTTGAGCCGCGGGCTGACGAGCGGGTACACGATCGACTGGATCGACCGCATCACTCAAGCCGACCACGGATACCGTTTCCTGCGATTCGACAACGGCGTGCAGACCATGGTTCTTCCCCCGACGCTCGATCTCTTCCCGGACCCGGGCGCCGCGTGGGAGATCGCGTTCAACGGCGATGAGATCCTGTTCTCCGTGGACGGGGAGCTCGTGTTCGACGCCTTCGATTCGACGTACCGCGACGGCTACATCGGCGCATGGGTGCACCAGAACGAGTCCGTGATGCGCATCGACGACGTCGTGGTCGGGGCGGGGGTCGCGCCGCCCGGCGTCGAGTTCAAGCGCGGCGACATCAACGCCGACGGCAAGATCAACATCGGCGACGCGATTGCGGGGCTCGCGTACCTCTTCACCCATGGCCCGGCGGTGTGCGTCGATGCGGTGGATACCAACGATGACGGCAAGCTGAACATCGCCGATCCGATCACGCTGCTCCAGTACCAGTTCACGCAGGGCGAGCCGCCGCCCCCGCCGTTCGACGCCTGCGGCGAGGATGGAGTCGCCGAGACCCCGGATCTGGGCTGCGAGTCGTTCCCGCCGTGTGCCCGGTAGAGGCTCTCGATCCCGTGCTCGGGGCGTGCATGGCGGCTGTCGTGTGGGGCGCGTCGCTGCAGGCGGGCGATGCGGCGGATGCCGCCGTGCGGCTGATCACGCTCGACCCCGGCCACTTCCACGCGGCGCTTATCCACAAGGAGGAGCTGCCGGGAGTCGCCCGCGATGTCCACATCTACGCGCCGCTCGGCCCGGATCTCGCGGCGCACCTCGGGAGGGTCGCGGCGTATAACCGGCGCGAGAACAATCCCACGCACTGGCGTCTCGAGGTCCGTGCCGGCGACGACTACTTCGAGCGCTTCCTCGCCGAGCGCCCCGGCAACGTCGTCGTGCTCTCGGGGCGCAACCGGGGGAAGCTCGCGCGCATCAAGGCGGCCGTCGACGCCGGGCTCCACGTCCTCGCCGACAAGCCGTGGCTCATCGAGGCGGCGGACCTGCCGCTCCTCGACGCGACGCTGGCTGCGGCCGCGGCGCGCGGCGTCGTCGCCTACGATGCCATGACGCAACGCTTCGAGACGACGTGCCTTCTCCAGAAGGCGCTCGTCAACGATCCGGACGTATTCGGCGAATGCCTCCCCGGCTCGGCCGATGCGCCGGCCGTGTCCATGGAGAGCCTGCACTATCTCCTGAAGCAGGTCTCGGGCGTCCCGAGCCTCAGGCCCGCGTGGTTCTTCGACGTGGAGGAGCAGGGCGAGGGGCTCGCCGACGTGGGGACGCATCTGGCCGACCTCGTCGCCTGGACGCTCTGCGAGGGGCTCATGCTCGATCCGCGCGCCGACATCCGGGTGCTCGCCGCGGCGCGCCGGCCCACGATGCTCTCGGCCGCGGACTTCGAGCGCGTGACCGGCGTGCGCGGGTTTCCGGAATTCCTGGCCGGCGCGGTCGAGAGCGGCGTTCTCGAGTACTATTGCAACACGCGCGTGGACTACACGCTCCGCGGCGTGCACGTCCGGCTCGCGGTCGCGTGGGACTTCGCGCCCGCCCCGGGCGAGGCCGACCGTTCCTCGGCCGTGTTCCGCGGGACGCGCGCGCGCGTCGAGGTCAGGCAGGGGAAGGACGAGGGCTTCGTGCCGCAGGTGTTCGTCGTGCCGAACGAGGCGGGCCGCAAGGCCGAGGTTCGCGCCGCGGTCGGGCGGAGACTTGCGAGCCTGGCCGGCGAATTCCCCGGCCTCGCCGCCGAGGACCTGGGCGACAGGATCGGGATCGCGATTCCCGCCGCGCTCAGGACCGGCCACGAGGCGCATTTTGCGCTGCTCGTCAGGCGCTTCATCGAGTACGTGCGGCAGCCGGCATCGCTGCCGTCCCGGGAGGCCGCGCACATGCGCGCCAAGTACTTCGTCACCACGGAGGGCGTCGCGGCGGCGCGGCGCGCCGCATCGCGCTGAGAAAGGAAGGAGCCTGCCATGCACCGTCGGATCCCACTCGTCTGTCTTCTGGGAGTATTCGCCGTCTGGGCACAGAGCGGTTGCGCGCTCGCGGCGCAAGATCGCGCCGAGCCGAGGCTGATCGCGAAGACCTACGACTCGGGCTTCGCGCTCGCGCACGACACCTACAACGGCATGGGCACCGGGAGCGACGGCAAGATCTACTACGTCCTGTCATCCGAGTCCTACGAGACGGGCGCGCAGGTCTGCTGCTACGATCCGGCGACGGACAGGATCACGAAGCTGGGCGATCTCACCGAGGCCTGCGGCGAGAAGGGGAAGAAGACCATCGTCCAGGGCAAGTCGCACGTCAACTTCGTCGAGTGCGACGGGAAGCTCTACTTCGCGACGCACGTCGGGTACTACTCGATCATCGACGGCATGGAGAAGATCGGCATTCCGCCCGAGGGTTTCAAGCCCTATCCGGGCGGCCATTTCGTCGCCTACGACATGCGGACCGGGAAGTTCGAGAGCCTGGCGGTGGCGCCCTTCGGCGAGGGCATCCTGTCGATGACCATGGACACGGCGAGGAGGCGCTGCTACGGCCTCACGTGGCCGACGGGGTACTTCATCCGCTACGACCTGGCAACGAAGGAGTTGAAGAACCTGGGGAAGACCGCGCGCGAGGGCGAGAACGGCAAGGGCGAGTCGTACCGGACGATCTGCCGTTCGATCGCCGTCGATCCGCGCGACGGCTCGGTCTTCTTCACGAACGGCGACGGCGACATTCTCAGGTACGACCACGCGCGCGACGCGTTCGCCAAGGTCGAGGGCGAGGACCTGGTCAAGGACTACTTCGGCCAGTACGACCCGACCTCGCCCGGCCACATGGGCTACAACTGGCGCCAGGCGCTCTGGAACTCCGGCCTGAACGCGATTGTCGCCGTGCACGGCAACTCGGGGTACCTCTTCACGTTCGACCCGCGCGCGCCGCGCGTCGAGGTCCTCGACCGGATCACATCGGCGCCGTCCAAGCGCAGCGGCATGTTCGACCAGTTCAGCTACGGGTACCTCGGCTTCGCGTTCGGCCCGGACGGCCGCACGATTCACTACCTGACGGGCGGCCCGGTGTACGTCGGCGGCAAGCGCGTGACGGGCAAGAAGACGACCGCCATGGGCGAGTCCAAGGGCACCGAGAACCTGCACCTCGTCACCTACGATGTCGTCGCGAACGTCTACAAGGACCACGGCGCCGTCTTCTACGAGAACGGCGAGCGCCCGTCGTACGTCAACTCGATCGCGGTCGGCAAGGACGGCTCGGTGTACACGCTCGCGCGCATCACCGAGAACGGCCGCATGCGCGCCGACCTGGTGAAGATCCCGGGGCCGTTCACGAGCAGGTGACGGCGCGGCCTTCCCGCCGCGTTGTCCGTGCCGCGCGCCTCGGATATGATCGACGTGGTTCCCCCGGAGATCGACGCATGAAGCACGGACGCGGGCGATGCTGCGGCATTGTGGGATTCGCGATCGCGGCGGCAGCCGCCGCGGCATGTGCGTTCGGCGCCGATGCGGCGCCCGCGTTCCGCGCGGCGACGTTCGTGTGCGACGCGACGCCGCCGCCCGGCGAGGTGCTCGTCTGGACGACGCCGCTCACGGAGGTCGCGCAGCCGCTCCTTGCCAAGGGCGTCGTGATCGAGGCCGGCGGGGAGCGCATCGTCCTCTGCACATTCGACTGGTGCGAGATCTGCAACGACACGGAGCTCATGCTGCGGACGCGCCTGGCCGAGGCCGCCGGTGCCGATCCGGCGCGCGTGGTTGTCCACGTGGTACACCAGCACGCCGCGCCCTGGGCCGACGGCGGCGCCCACGCGCTCCTGGACGCGGCGCCGAACCCGCCCCGCCATCTCACGGACGCGTTCATGGAGGCGATGACGGCCAGGCTGTACGCGGCGGCGAAGGAATCGGTCGGGCGGCTTCGGGCGTTCGACCGCGCCGGCATCGGGCAGGCGAAGGTCGAACGCGTCGCCTCGACGCGCAGGCTCCGCGGCGAGGACAGCAGGATCATCGTCAGGTACAGCGGCGGCGGCAAGGACCCGGCGCTTGCGGCGGCGCCCGAAGGCGACATCGATCCCTTCCTGAAGACGGTGACGCTGGCCGCGGGCGAGCAGGCGCTCGTCCGGCTCCACTTCTACGCGACGCACCCCCAGACCTTCGCGTGCACCGGCGTCGCGTCGTCGGACTTCGTCGGCAAGGCGCGCGAGGCGCTCGAGGCGAAGGAGAAGGTCTTCCAGCTTTACTTCACGGGGTGCAGCGGCGATGTCACGGCCGGCAAGTACAACGACGGCGCCGATGCGGCACGCGAGGGCCTGGCGGCGCGCCTTCTGGCCGGCATGGAAGCGTCGGCGGCGGCAACGAAGTTCGAGCCGCTCGAGGGGAGCATTCGGTGGCGAACAGTGCCGCTCCCGCTCGCGCCGCGCACCGACAAGGGCTACGCGGAGGTCGATCGCATGGCGCGGCTCGACAACCCGGCGGGCGAGCCGGGGTCGCGCGTGTACGGCGGCGCCATGGCCCTCGCATTCGCGCGGCGGTCGGCGCGGCCGCTCCTCGTGCGCGGGCTCGCGATCGGGCCGGCCGACATGCTGTTCCTTCCCGGCGAGCCGATGCTCGAGTTCCAGCGCTTCGCGCAGGCGGCCTCGCCGTCGAGGTTCGTCGCCGTCGCGGGGTACTGCGATTGCGGCCCGGGGTACATCTGCACCGACGCCGCATTCGCCGAGGGCGGCTACGAGCCCACGGCCGCGAACGTCGGCCCGGGATCGGAGGCGCTCCTCAAGAGCGCGATCCGGGAGCTTCTGGCGGGAAAACGCTGAGCGCACGGGGTTCGCATGCAGAAGAGAAGCAGCCGCGCGCGGCACGACGGCGCGGCGGCGCAACTCGCGCGCGTTGCCGATGCGCTGTGCGGCGAGCTCGCGCCGCTCACGTTCGCGCCGCCCGTGACGCACGTCTACAACCCGCTCGTCTACGCGCGCGGCGTCTACGACGAGTACGTGCGGCGGTACGCGCGCGAGGGCTGCGAGGCGGTGCTTCTCGGCATGAACCCCGGGCCCTTCGGCATGGCGCAGACCGGCGTGCCGTTCGGCGATGTCGCCATGGTGCGCGACTGGCTCGGCATCGCGGGGGCGGTCGGAAAGCCGCCCGTCGAGCATCCCGCGCGTCCCGTGCTCGGCTTCGACTGCCGGCGCAGCGAGGTGAGCGGGACGCGCCTCTGGGGCTTTGCGCGCGATGCGTTCGGGACGCCCGAGAGGTTCTTCGCGCGGTTCTTCGTGCTCAACTACTGCCCGCTCGTCTTCATGGAGGCATCGGGCCGCAACGTGACGCCGGACAAGCTCGGGGCGGGGGAAAGGGAGCGGCTCTTCGCGGCCTGCGACCGCGCGCTCAGCGCGAGCGTCGAGTGTCTTGCGCCGCGCCTCGTCATCGGCGTCGGGGCCTTCGCCGCCGCGCGCGCGAAGACGGCGCTCGAAGGCATGCCCGCGGCCGTCGGGCAGATTCTGCACCCGAGCCCGCAGAGCCCGGCCGCGAACCGCGGCTGGGCCGCGGCGGCGGCGGCGCAGCTCAAGGAATATGGGGTCGCGGTGCCGTGAGCGCGCGCTTCCGGCCTACACGCTCCCCGGCTCGGGATGCACCCACGGCTGCCTGTACGGGCGGCAGAGGAGCGCGTTGGCCTCATCATCGCCGGGCACGAGGCCCTTGGCCGGATCGTAGGCGAGCGTGCGGCCGAGCTTCTGCGAGAGATTGGCGAGGATGCACGCCGTCGTCGAGATGCAGCCCTGCTCGATGTCCGCGACCGGCCGGCCGCGGCTTCCGATCGCGGCCAGGAAGTCCCGCATGTGCCCGCGGATCGCGGGCGCGCAGTGCTTCTCCAGGCGCGGCTCGGTCTTGTCTTCGGGGTACTCCTCAAGTTCGTACCCGACCTCGCGGTGCACGGTCTCGTTCTTGCCCATCTCCTGGAAATCGTAGGCGAAGACGCTCACCTTGAGCGTGCCCTTGTCGCCGTAGAACGTGGCGCTCCAGGGATAGTTGGGGTCGGGCTCCTTGCCCCAGGTGCGATGCTGCCAGACGACGTTGAAATCGTCGTGCTCGAAGGTCGCGATCTGCGTGTCGGTCGTGTTGGCCCGGCTCTTCTTGTCAAGAAAGATGCCGCCCGCCGACGACACGCGCTTCGGCCAGCCCAGGCCGAGCATCCACCGGACCATGTCGTACATGTGAATGCACATGTCCCCGACGATGCCGTTGCCGTACTCCATGAACGCGCGCCAGCCGCCCGGATGGACCATGCGGTTGTACGGCCGGAGCGGCGCCGGGCCCGTCCACATCTCGTAGTCGAGATTCGCCGGCGGCGCGGCGTCGGGCGGATTGTCCCTCGAGCGCATGTGCCAGTAGCAGCAGATCTCGACGTGGCCGATCGTCCCGAGCTTGCCCTCGCGGAGGTATCTGTCGCGGGCATCGATGAGATGCGGGGTGCTGCGGCGCTGCGTGCCCACCTGGACCACGCGACCGTACTTGCGCGCCGCCGCCAGCATGGCCTGGCCCTCGACGACGTCGACGCTGATGGGCTTCTGCACCCAGACGTCGGCGCCGCTCTTCACGGCCTCGATCATGGCGAGCGCGTGCCAGTGGTCCGGCGTCGCCACGAGCACGATGTCGAGGTCCTTCTCCTTGAGCATCTGCCGGTAGTCGCCGTAGGTCCGAGGCTTTTGCTTCGATGCCTGGCGCGAGGCGACGATGTCGGCCGCGTCGGCGAGCATCTTCGTGTCGACGTCGCAGAGCGACACGACCTCGACGGGCGCCACCTGGATGAGGCGCAGGAGGTCGCACTTCCCGTACCAGCCCGGGCCGATCACGCCCACGCGCTTCTTGGCGCCGGCCTCGGCCGCGAGCGCGGGCACGGACGACATGGCCAGACCCGCGACGCCTGCCTTGATGAAACTGCGGCGATTCATGGTTCCTCTCCTCGACAATGCGCCTGCGTGTGCAACGTATCTGTAGTATAGTCCGGGGACCGAGCGGAGCGCCAGGCGGGGTCAGCTCTTCGTCGACGTCGGCGGCTCTCTTCCCTCGCCCGTCTTCTCCGGCGGTTTCTTCTCCCCGGCCTCGACCGCGTCGTAGACGCGCACGTAGTCGACGGTGAAGTAGTCCGGGAGCTTGGCCTTCTTGATGTCGCCGGCCCATTCGCCGATCTCGGTCGTCACCTTGACGTAGAGCGGCGCTTCGCAGACGCCGCCTGCCGCGGTGCGCGCGACTTCCTTGCCATCGTAGTAGAAGATGTAGTCGGTGGGCGTCCAGTTCAGGCCGAAGGTATGGAAGCCCTCCTGAAGGCCCTTGGCCGCGGGCTTCTGCGCCCACGACTTGTGCTCCTTGCCGTAGCCGTCCCAGTGGATCGCGACGTTGATCTTCTCCTCGTTGCGCCAGGGCGTCTCGAAGATGTCGATCTCGGCGCCGTCCTTGCCGCCGTTGCCGATCTTGCCGACGCACGGCGCGTACAGCCAGAAGGCCGCCCACGTGCCGGCCTGCTTCGGCACCTGGCACCTGATCTCGTAGTACCCGAAGGCGTGCATGAACCTGTCGTTGGACCGGACGCCGCCGCAGCCGTAGCGGCCGTCCTTCACGGTCGATGCGACGACGAGGTTCCCCTTGCCGTCGAGGCGCGTGTTCTCCTTGAGCCAGAAGGCGCCGTGGCGCGGCCCGTCGCCGACCTTCTCCCACTTCGCGGCATCGACCTCCGTGCCGTCGAACTCGTCGCTCCAGACGAGCTTCCACTCGTGCCCCGCCGGCGGGTCCGCCCGGACGAGGCCGTGCATCGCGCACAGAATGGCCGCCGCCGCGCAACTCCGAATGGTGCGCTGCATGAGTCGCTCCTTTCTCACCGTGCGTTCTTCGGCCGCGGGCGCGCGGCACGGCGGCGGCGCGCGCGCGTCAGGCGGCGCACGAC
>JBFZCA010000082.1:0-3549 GCA_041308205.1 Planctomycetota bacterium
GGCGGCGGCGCCGCCGCCGGCGAGCACTGCGGCGAGGAGCGCAGCGAGGAACCGGATCGCCCGGGAGTCATTGGCGGAGGTCATGGTTCTCCTCATCCCTTCGTCGGCGCGGCTCATTGGAACCGGATCCAGTGCTGCAGATCGAGCTGCATCTGCAAGAGCAACCTGTAGATCGACGAGTTGTGGGGATCCCGGCCGAAATACATCATGAGGGAGTCCTTGGTCCATCGGATCATCTCGACGACATAGCGCAGGAACCACGCGAAGATCCCGATGGGACCTTGGCTCTTGGTGAACCGGGTCATCCGGACGAGAACGTTGGGAATGTAGGTGTCCTGTAGCCCTTTCTCGGTGGTGGTTCCGTGGAAGCCGCTCTCGAGGATGCCCAGGTTCTCGCCGGTTCCGGGACGGACGCGCCACCAGCCGAAGCGGTCGCCGCCGGCGAGCCGGACGGCCCGCTCCGGCGCGATCAAGACGAAGCCCGCCTTCAGGTCTTCCTCCATGCGCGCCCGTGCATCGCCCCCGGCCGGGAGCCCCTTCCACGCCTCGCCCTCGGCCTCGGCGACAGCGACGAGGGATACGCCCTGAGCCTCGGCCCGAGCGAGGATCTCCGATGCGTTCAGGGGATCCCCGCCTCCTCCGACGACCTCCGCCTCGGCGATGGAATCGGCTATGCCCTGCTCGAGGCGCGCCCGCCAGGCGCCGCGGGGTGCCCCGGGAAGGACGCCGACGTCGTTCGTGGCGATGTCCATCATCTCCCGGACCTCGACGGCGCCCTTCGGGCCGAGGGTCCACCGGCGCTGGCGGCAGAGGACATTCGGGCGGTCGATGAACCGGTTGCTCGCCCGTCCGTCGCTCCGGCGCGAGGCCAGGCGGTAGAGGGAGCCGGGGATCGATGCGGTCAGGATCTCGAGGATCTCCTCGGCGCGCTCCATCGCCTTCGCCTCCTTCCCGGCAGCCTTCGCGGGCCGCCCCTTCGCGGCCGGATCCGCCTTCCGGGGCTCCTTCGAGCGAAGGAACTCGAGGATCGCCTGGCGCCCCTCGAGGACCGCCTTCAGCGTCAGGAGGACCGTCGACGCCGGGGCCAGGTCGAAGGCCTGCGTCATGATCTCAACCTCCGTCAGGAGCGCCAGGCCCCTATCGAGGCGCCAGCGCTCCTCGCCGGCGTGCGGGAGTTCCGGGCTTCCGGCGGCGCGGGCAGCCGGACCGATGGCGTCGAAGATCTCCCTCCGGACCTTCTCCGAAGGCCTGCCGGGGCACGCGATCTCGAAGTCGAGCCAAAGCGCCGAGAGCTGCGCCGGCTCCTCCGGCTCCTCCCCCTCGCCCTCGCCACCGCCGAGGATGTCGCCGGCGACCCCCTTTTTCTTGTCGAGGCCCGTCACCATGTCGAAGGGGGCGTGCTCCACGATCCTGCCGCTCGTGGTGAAGCCGTTCGCGGCCGCCCGGCGCTTTCCGATCTGGAGGACCGGCATCCACTCCTTGGCGGCGAGCGCCACCGCCTTCAGGCCCTCGGGGCCCGCCTCAACGGCCTTCTTCCTCGCGCTCTCGGGCAGATCCACGGGATAGCATGTGAGGGAGATCCCGCAGCCGAGGGTCTCGAAGGGGATGAGGGTCTCGTCGACGGCGGTCTCCTCGGTCAGCTCACCCTCCTCCCAGCGCTCCACCACGAGGCACACCTTCACGGTGTGGAGGAGCTTGACGTCGATGGAGTCGGGGTCGACGGTCTCTTGCATCGTGGCGAGGGCCTTCCCCATCTTCCCCTCGCCGTCGAGGAGGTCCAGGTCGTTCCAATCGTCCCCGGCCCGCATGCGCACCCACCAGTGGTCTCGGATGGCATCGAGGGCCTCCTGAGGGGCGCCGGACACGTCCGCCGGCGGTCCCGGCAACCGGGGGGTAAGGACCCTCAGGCACTCTGCGGTCCTCCGGCGAAACTCCTCGGCCTCCCGCTGGGCCTCGAGGATTGCCCCGGCGATCGCATTGTCGCCGCCCTCCCCGCCCGTTCCCGGATCCGTTCGCGCCGCCTTCGCTGCCGGCGGCTTCGATTCGCCGGCTGAAGGAGCGCGGACCAGGGCCTGCTCTTCGAGGAGCCGCGCCGCCGTCGCCCCATCCAGCTCTCCCCGAGCAAGGACGGCCTCGATGCCGGCGAGGCGGAGGAGATCCGCGAGGAGGAGCGACCGGTCGAGGCTGTTCCCCAGCCGGTCCTGGAGGACGCCGACGGGCCCCCGCAGGACCCCTCTGTAGGGGGCCCACCTGGTGCTCTCCCTCATCCACTGGAAGAGCTTCTCCGGGTCCCGGCCAACCGCCTCGAGCACCGCCTGGGGTTCGAGGGAGTCTCGCGGCAAGTTCCGGGCGGCGCCCTGGAGGGCGTCGAAGGTCGCCTCGAGGAGACGCACGCGGTCCGGCGCGTCCGCGGCGGGGATCGGCCCGAGGAGCATCAGGCTGACGAATAGGAAGGAGGTTACTGCGGGGGCCCCCATGTTCGACCTCGAGAACCGTTGGTCCGACCTTCGCCACGCACAGGAGATCACGTTCGCGTGGTCATTGGCCATGATTGTATTGCCCGTGGGAGATCTCGTTGGCGTTGTCATCATCCGGGATCATAATCGGGTACTCCTCGGCTGTCAAACAACCACTCGGGAGCTCCTGAACCCCTCCCGAACTCCTTCGCGCCCCGTGTTTCGCCCTGGCGCCGCACGCACCCTCTCCGCCGCCGGCCCTGGGTTCCCCCATGGCCGGTCTGCGCGCTCGTTCGCACCCCCGCCTCGCTGCCCTCACGCGCCCAAGTTGTAGGGCGCCGCCTCGCGCGGCGCCGGCGGCTCGCAGCCCGCGACGATCAGCAGGACGCCGGCAAGGAACCGCACGCCGCGTCGCCCCTCACACCTGCGCGAGCAGGACCACGTAATTGCTGCCGTGCTTCTCGGCGCACTTCGGGCATGTCGTGTAGAAGAAGTAGAGCTTCCGTACGGTCTTGCCCCTGCCGGCGACGAAGCTCTGCATCTCGTTGATCCAGGTCCGAATGCGGCTGTAGGGGCCCTCGAAGACCTTCGCGAGAAACGTGCCCGAGATCGTCGCCATGCGCGCCCCGGGAACGTCCTTCGAGACCGCGACGTAGACATCGGCGCCCCAGAGCGAGTTCTCGTCAGAGAGGACGATCGCCTCGTCGCTCATCGCGCCCGCCGCCTGGATGGCCGCCATGCTCCGCCGCTTGAGCCCCCCGACGTTGAGCGGTATGTGGAGGAAGCTCCGCACGCGGTCGGCGAGGAACCGCTTCCCCTCCCACGTGATCTCCTTCTCGTCCCACGGCTCCGGGTGGAACTCGGGACAGCACTCCGCTTCGCGATCCGTGCTCTTGGCCTCTGCCTCCTGTCCGGCGGGGGCGCCCGCGCGCGCCTACGCAGGATTATCCTCCCGCGCACGACCCGACGCCAGCGCACAACTCCCGCGCCTCACTCGCGGAGTCGCGTCACTCCCGGCAGGTCGTCGAATCCCGCGTCGAAGGTCATGATCTCCGTCACGCCCCGGGTCTCCATGACGGCCGCATGCAGCGCA
>JBFZCA010000083.1:0-2562 GCA_041308205.1 Planctomycetota bacterium
GATCGGCGCGCGGCCGCCGCTGGTTGCCTACAACATCGACCTCGAGAGCGCCGATCTGGCCGCGGCCAAGGAGATCGCGGGCGCGCTGCGCGAAAGGGACGGCGGGCTGCCCCACGTCCGCGCGCTCGGGTTCCCGCTCGCGAGCCGCGGCCGCACGCAGGTCTCGCTCAACCTGGTCGACGGCGAGCGAACCCCCCCCGCCGCGGCGTTCGAGGCCGCAGCTCGCCTGGCCGAACGCATGGGCGTGCCCATCGCGCGCAGCGAGCTCGTGGGGCTCATTCCGCGCGCGGTGGTCGAGCGCAGCTTCGCCGCCTCGCTGCACCTCGAGCCTTTTGCGCGCGAGAGCGTTCTCGAGGAGCGCATCGAGGACGTGCTCCCGCTCGCTCCCTACCTCCAGAAGGCGGGCAGCCGCGGCGGCGGCGCGGTCGCGGCCGACGTCGGCGCCATTGCGGCCGCCCTGCTCGGGTTCGCCGGCGCGGTGATTCACAAGGGCCGCGCGCCGTTCTGCGATGAGGCCGAACGGCTCGCCCTGCGCTTCCACTGTCTGAGCCGCGCGGACAAGGACGCCTACGAAGCCTACGCGGCGGCGCGCAGGGCGGCGGGGAAGTCCGGCCCGAGCCCCGAGGCATCGGCGGCGCTCGAGGCGGCGTGCCGGATTCCGCGCAAGGTCATCGAGACGGCGCGCGATGCGTGCGCGCTCGGCCTCACGCTCGAGGGCGCGGGCTCCATCCTGGCCGATTGCGCGGTCGCGGCGCATCTCCTCGAGGCCGCGGCCCGGAGCGCAAAGACGACGCTCGACGCGAATCTCCGCATGCGCGCGGCGGCGCCGTTCGCGGACAGGCTCGCGGATGAAGGGCGCGCGCTGCTCGCCGAAGTGCTCGATCTGGCCGAGAAGCTCCTGGCGCGGGCCGAGCCGTCCGGGGAAGAAGGAAGGACGATGCCGCAAAGACACAAGGACGCCAAGGATCGGCGGTGAACCGCCGCGCGCTCGGAATGCACCCGGGACCCTTCGTGCCTTCGTGGCCTTTTCGTCCTTCCGTCTCGGTGTCCTTGCACGTCCTCTGCGGCGTCTGTGGTTTTTTCCCGTCGTGGTCCTCGTGCCTTCGCGGCTGATGTCGTCTTCGTGGAATCGCGGCCGAGCTATGCGCCCAGCGACCGCACGAGCGCGGCCACGCGGCGCCCGTACTCGACGTACAATCGGTACGCCTGGGCGGGGTCGCGGGCATCCTGCGCCAGGTGGATCACGGCCGCAAGATGCGGCTCGATCGAGACCCCGCCCGCGTAGCCGCCCGCGATCAGATCGGAGAGAATCGCCTTCACCTCGCCGAGGCCCTCGCCCGCGAAGCACGCGCTCTTCCGGCCGCCGACATCGATGTAGTCCTTGACATGGACGTACACGATGTGCGCCTTGACCTTGCGGTAGTAGTCCCAACCGTCCTGGCCGTGCTCGACCGGGTTGCCCGTGTCGAAGACCAGCTTGAAGCTCGGCGAGCCCACGGCATCGATCAGGTCGAGCGTGTGCTCCGGGCTCAGGCCGCCCCACCCGTCGCAGTTCTCGTGGACGAGCACGACATCGTGCGCCTCGGCAATGCGGGCGAGCTCCCGCAGGCGCCTGACCGCCTCCGCGCGCCACGCGGCATCAGGCAGCGGCCGCTCCTTGTCGTTCGGCCAGCTCATGCATCGTATGAAACGCGTCCCGAGCCGGCGCATGCGCGGCGCGGCGCGCAGAAGCTCGCGCACATCGATCTGGAAATCCCCCGAGATCGGCCGCGCCCAGTTGGCGAGCTGGGACGCGAAGCACGAAACCTTCAGGCCGGCCTCCGCAACCGCGCGGCACACGGCGTCGAACGCGCCGTCCGGAAGATCGGTGCAGTTGGCGCCGTCGATCGTCCTCAGCTCGAGATGAGAGAAGCCAAGCTCCTTGTGGGCCTCGACTTGCACGCCGATGGGCTTGCCGGCCTCATCGGCGATCCCGGAAAGAAACATGGAACGCCTCCGCGCACATGCGGCAATGATTGTACTGCCGCCACATGAAAACGCAACGCGGGGTCGAGGTCCGCGGCGTGCGAAAAAAAGCAACTACCCCATTGACTCGGGAAGCCTTTTTTGGCATCATCGACACTTGAGGCTTGAGTTCGGAAATGAGGCGCATCACGTGACTCACGCGTGGCGTGCGGCGCGGACATCAGGTTGTTGCCCGTGGAATGCGTGATGCGGGCGTACGAGGTCTAATGTCTTTCTTGCATTCGACATCGACATCGTCAGTATGTGCAAGTCAAGGCGTTGGGACAGGGTCGGTCCCCGCGCAAACCGATAGTGGGGCGACCGAGGTTAGGGCGTTGCATGACTCACCTGGTGGACTTTCGCAACAGGAAGGAGATTCACTTCTAGGCAAAGGAGGAAGTATGAACCAACAGAGGCTGTGGTTGTGTATCGGCGTAGCGACGCTGCTCCTGGCGGGAGGGGCGTTCGCGCAGGGCAAGAGCCTTGCGATCGGCTCGATGACGGGGTCGGCGGTGACCGTGCCGGTCACGATGACCTCGGACGAGCCCATCGAAGGCT
>JBFZCA010000084.1:0-5830 GCA_041308205.1 Planctomycetota bacterium
CGCGCGCATCTGCCACGCGGGAGCGCCCGTCGCCGCCGCGTACGCCCGGACGACGCCGTCCTCGCTCATGAATATGACCGTGTCCGCCGCGCTCGCGGCCCGCGGCGCCGCGCCGGCCGGGAAGTCGCATTCCCACGCGTTCGCCTTCCGTTCCACCGAGAAGCAGGTCAGTTTCCGTCTCGATGTGGTGAAGCACAGACGTCCCGCGCCGGCCGGCACGACCGGTGATGTGATCAGCATCCCCAGCGGCCACGTCAGGAGCTTGCCGTCGCCCGCAACCGCCCCGAGGTTCCCGTCGTTGGTCGCGAATGCGATCATGCCGCCGCACACGAACGGCCCGGCGATGATGTCGGTGGCGCCGGCGGCCTGCCACGACCGGCGCTCGGCGCCGTTCTCGATCGAGAAGGACCGCAGCGTCCCCCTGCTGCCCGGCGCGAGGAGCAGATCCCCGGCGATGCAGACCGGGCCGTCGATCGGCGCGGCGAGCGCCCGCAGCCAGGCGTGGTCCCGGCTCAGGGCGCAGAACACGACGCGCCGCTCGGCGGGGTGGTTCTCGATGACCATCCGTTTGTGGCCCTTCAGGCGCAGATCGATCTGCATCGCGCCGTGGACGGGCACGCGCAGCGCAAGCGGCGTCGTCCCGCGCGCCTGCCCGTCGATGTGCACCTCGGCGCCCGGCGGCGCGGTCTCGATGCGGATCGGATAGAAGAAGTCCGGGTACTTGCCCTTGGCGACGACCGCGGTGCCGCCGTATGCCGAGAGGAGCTTGCGCATGGAGGCGTAGCTCTCATCCAGGGCGCCCTGGTCGGCCGCCTCCCTGGCGTGCGCAAGCAGGTCGGCGGCCTCCCGTTCGCGCGCGCCGAGGCCGTCGAGCTTCGCCGCGGCCTTGGCGGCGAGCGGCGAGCGCCGGTTCTTCTGCATGTCGGTGTACAGCGCGCGCGCCTTGGACAGGTCGCCGACCGCCTCGGCAAGCTCGGCCTCGTTCCAGCGCTTGTGCATCTGCCGCTGGTGCATGTGCACGGCGGTGCCATGTTCTTCCGAATGCACGCGCAGCCGCGCGCGGGCGAGGATCCGCGAGAGGCTCGCCGGATGGAGCGTGATGAAGCGCTGGTACGCATCGGGCGGGCTGTCCTCGTTCTCGACCGCCTCGACGACCTGGCGGAACTCGAGGAAGCTCCAGGTCTGGTAGCCCATGAACAGGAGGATGACCGTGAGCGCCGCCGTGCGCACGGCCAGAGGCTTGTGCGGGCGCTCGTCGTGCCTGTACGTGAGCTTCTTGAGCGTCTGCTGCACATCCTGCCTGCTCGGCTCCAGGCGCAGGATCTTGCGGTACAGGTCGATGGCCTTGTCCTGCTCGCCCTGGTGGAGATGGTGTGCGGCGATCTCCTCCATGCGCGCGAGCGCGGCCTCCTTCTTGCCGCGGTCGAGCAGCATGTTGACGCGCTTCTTGTTGAGCTGCAGGTCGTGCTGGCAGACCTCCTGCATGCGGGCGAACAGCGCATCCGCGGGCAGCCAGTCCGTCGTCCGATGCGCGTACTCGATGGCCTCGTCGGCGAGACTCCGCAGCGCGTTCAGCTTGTGGTTCTTCTGGAGCAGATCCGCGAGTGCGACGTACACCTGGCACGCGCCCGGCTGCGCCTCCAGCGCGCGGCGGAAGAACTGGATCGCCGTCTCGGTGTCGCCGGCGTTGCCCAGCCGCGTGCCCTCCTCGGTGTAGAGGCGGGCGATCTTCTCCCTGAGCGCGCTGTGCGTCGGGTCGATCGCGAGCGCGCGCGTATAGGCCTGCACGGCCTTGTCGAGCCTGGCGGCGCCGGCGAGCGTGTCGCCGATGTACTCGAGCTGCGCCTGCGCTTCCACGGTTCTGCCGGCCGCCTGGTAGGCGGCGGCGAGGCGCTCGCGCGCGCCGAGCACGTCGGCGGCATACTTGATGGCGTGCTCGAAGCGCGGAATGGCGGCGCCGGCGTCCTTCGCGCTGATGGCGGCGGGATCGATTCCCTGGAGCTCGGGCAGGACCGTCTTCTTGATGAGCCCGTGCTCGAGAAACGCGACCAACTGGAGGCGCACCGTGGCCTCGTAGAACGGCGCGCTGTGGATTATCTCGCGGACGGTATGCGAGCCGTCGACGAGATCGCAGATGGCGGTGAACTTGAGGTTGTGCTCCTCCTTGCGGGCGGCCAGGCCCTTCTCGGTGACGATGCACACCTCCTCGTCCGACGGCAGCACGGCGGCCGCGCTGCGGAGCTGCTCCTCGCGCGCGAGGAGCGCCTCCGCGAACTCGTCGTGGCGCAGGCAGACCTTCGCGGCGAAGCCCTCGTGCTCCAGGAGGTCCGCGGGCACGTGCCCCTCCTGGAACATGAAGGAGCCGCGGCACGTGAGGATGGCGTCGAGCATCTCCTCGCGGATCTGCAGGTAGAAGAGCCGCTCGTAGGCCGCATCGTCGATCAACCCGCGGCGCTTGAGTATGTCCGGGACGGTCTCGTTGGTCGTCTGCGCCTCGGCCGCGAGCTTCGTGAGCAGCTCGTCGGTGAGGCCGGGCAGCCGCTTGAGCTCCTTGTGGAGGACGAGCTTGTGCAGGTTGCCGCGGTTGAGGAGGTAGACGTTGTCGGCCTCGAAGAAGATGTCGCGGTGGCGTTCCTTGCGGCCGAGCGAGAGCGTGCCGACCTTCTTTCTCCTGAGGACCTCGTCCAGGATCTGACGCAGCTCTTCGAGGATCATGGACATGGCATTACCTCTTCATCGCGGCAGGCGCGGCGCGAGGCGCGTGGGAAGGAGCCGGGGAACCGAGGAGGATCGCGCGCATTCGTTGCGCGCGCACCGGGTCGCGGACGCGCGGCAGCGCCGCCGGGAGGGGCAGTCCCGCCGCCCGTATGGCCGCCAGAGCGTGGACCGCCGTCTCCTCCGCGGCCAGGGCGCGCGCAAGGAGGGCGTGCGCCTCGGGAGCGGCGCACGGCGCCGCCGCGTTCAGGATGCGCACCTTGACGTCGGGTCGGGCGTCGTCGTACGCGGCCGCGAGCTCCCGCATCGCTTCCGGCGTCGCAAGCTTCGGGAACGCCCGCACGGCGCTGTCCGTTGCTGCATCGTTCTCGGCCGCAAGGAGCCGGCCGATGACGAACGGAGCCGCGGGTGCGAAACGTGTCTCGCCGAACAGCGTGAGATAGGCCGCCGCCAGCGCCCCGTCCTCCTCCCTCTCGGCGAGGGGAATGAGCGATGCGAGCGCCCTCGCCTCGGGCCGCAGACCGAGGTCCTGCGAGAGCTGGCGGAAGGCCTGGCGCCGCACCGGCGCGTCGGGCTGCGCGCCGGGGTCGAGCAGCTCGAGAAGCGCGTCGCGCGCGGGGGAGCTCCGCAGCGCGCGCAGCGAGGCGCACCGCTCGTCGGATGCCGGCAGCATGCCGGACAGGAGGTAGACGCCGGGCGCAAGGTCGAGATACGCGCGCTGCGCCTCGCTCGGCCGCGCGAGCCCGATGATGAGGTCGTCGCCCTCGATGCGATCCTCGCCGGCCGAATGCGCGTAGAAGAACACGATGGAGGCCGGGCACTCGCCCCACAGCCTCTCGCCGACCTCGGCGCGCACGCTGATGCCCGCCGCCGCCCCGCGGTCGTGGTCCGCGCGTTCGACGATGCGCGCGCGCGCGGCGCACTCGCTCTGCTCGACCAACTCGGCGAGATCCGGGCCGTGCACGGCCAGCAACGGGGACCACGAGATGGGCAACGCGACCAGTACCGCCATCATTGCTGCACCAGCGCCTTCTCGAGCAGGTAGGCCATGGCAAGCGGATTGAACACGAGCATGCGCCAGTCCGTGTACTGCGTCTCGGCGAAGCTCAGGGACGACTCCATGACGTTGTTGCCGGGAGTGTCCAGGTGGTACGGGTCGGTGAAGCGGCCCGCGAACTCGGCGTTCTTCTCGCCGCCGAAGAGGCCGCGCGGCGGCGGCCCGTTCGCGATCAGACCCACGCTGTGGCCGATCTCGTGGGCGGCGATCGCGGCGAGCGCGCGGGCGAACGCGCCGGCGGCGCGCACGATCGCGCCGTAGCGCGCCTCTTCCGCCTCGGTGTTGGCGGGATCGTCGGGGATGAAGTCGTCGCTCAGGACGCGGGCATCCTCCGGCGCCGTTCCCACCGGCTGCCCGCGCCCGGGGATGAACGCGTCGAAGATGCTCCTGAACGAGAAGCTCGTGTTGATGTAGAAGCGGATCAGATTCGTGCTGAAGATGCCGAGGCTGGCGGTCACGTTGAATTCGCGGCGGGCGTTGCCGCGGTCGAAGAGGGCGCGGCCGAGCGTGTAGCCGCCCACGGGATCGGCCCCGCCCACGCCGATCATGCTCGTGGCGTCGCCCGCGGAGAGCGTGAAGTCGATGCCGGCGCGGCCGCCGGCGAGCACGCCGTCGTCCGGGCGCGCGTAGAATCCGTAGAGCTCGGCGATGAGCCGGTCCTCGACGAGCGCGGCGACGCGTCCGCCTTCCGCGGCATGGCGCGCATCGTACAGACCGATGAGCGCGAGGTCGTCGATGAAGTCCGGGGCGCCGTTGGGCGCGAAGGCCGGCGTGATCGTCACGGTCCCGCCGGCGCAGCTTGCCGCGGTCGTCCAGTAGTCGCGCATCAGGTCGACCGCCCACGTGTCCCCGCGCGCGAAGGGGTGGAAGGCCTCGCCGTCGTGCTCGACCGTGAATTCGTACGCGCACGGCGCCGACGTGTTGCCGAGCAGGTCGGCGATCGTCGCGTAGACGGTGACCGCGCCGGGGGGCAGCGCCAGGCGTTCGGGAATCGCGAGCGCCGCCTCTTCCTCGCCGGCGAGAAACAGCGGGCCCAGGTCCGTGCCGGCGGCGGTCTCGCCCTCGGGCCCGAGGGGGCACGCGACCGTCACGCACAGCGATGACGGGTCGATGGCCGCGCCCTCCGCATGGGGCGCGAAGTACACCTGCAGCGTGAAGCCGTGCGGCGGCATGAGCAGCCGGTAGGTCTCCTCCTCGCCCTCGAGGTTGGTGAAGGGCACGCTGCCGTTCATCGTCTGCGGCACGCCCTCGACCGTGATGCCCGTCACGCGCGGGCGGAAGGTGACGAGGTCGAAGCCCGAGGACACGCGTTCGGCCTGCGCCGCGGCATCGCACGCGACCGCCTTGAGGAGGACCTGCTCGAACTCGCCCTCTCCGAGCGCCTCGAGCGCGTTCCAGCGGAACCGTGCGGTCGTGCCATCGGGGGCGAGCCGGACCGGCCCCCAGACCTCGGCGGGCGCGAACGTGGCGCCGCCGTCGGTGCTGTATGCCGCGTACAGCATGACGGCGTCGCCCTCGGGGTCCGACCCGGCGATGCCGATGTCCACCGGGCTGCCCGCCGGCGATGCGGCCGGCGCCAGCCACGCGATGGAAGGCGGCGAGTTGGCGCCGTAGGCGAAGGGCTCGGAGACCGCCGGCGTCCCGGACGTTTCCGACTGGGCGCCGTACGGCGTCACGCGGACGATCAGGTCGCCCTGCGGCGACGTGCCGATGTCCTCGGCGGCGTGCCAGAGGATCCGGCCGTGATCGATGCCCTCGTCCAGCACGACCTGGCTCGCGGGCGATGCGCTGGCGCGGAACGTCATGCCGCAATCCTCGGAGTATTCCAGGGTCGCGCGAACCGGCTCGGGCACGATGGTGACGTCGAAGTCGATCGTGAAGGCCTCGGCGCCCGAGGCCTCGACGACGACATCGTGAATCGAGGCGGCCGGCATCGGAACCTCGCTGCCGCCGCCGCTGCCTCCTCCTCCTCCGCATCCCGCAAGGAGCAGGCAGAGCGCGGGCAGATGCAGCGCGCGCCGCGAGATCGAGCCCCTAGTATCAGTTATTGAGAACGAA
>JBFZCA010000085.1:0-2784 GCA_041308205.1 Planctomycetota bacterium
GCTCGACGAGGCCGCCCGGATCGAGGCCGACGCGGACCGCGCGCGCGCCGAGCCCGACGGCGCGCCCGCGTGGGAGCGCTTCTGCCGGGCCTACATCGCGGCCTGCCGGCTCGAGGCGCGGGTGGCGCTCGCCAACCCGCTCCTCGACTTCGATTCGCTCCTCGTCGTTCGCCGCGGCGCCGCGAGCCCGGCCCTCGGCCTGCCCCAGAACTGGCAGAGCAACTGCGCGCTGCCGGCCGCGGGCTTCGACGACGAGATCGACGTCCTGCCGCTTGCGCCCGGCGGGCGACTCGCCAGGCTCTACCGCCCGGCGCGGCCCTCCTTCGTCGGCGATGTGGATCTCCGCTTCGATGCCGAGCGGCTCCTCTTCTCCTCGATCGGCGACAACGGCAGGTGGCAGGTCTTCGAGATCGGAATCGACGGCGCGGGGGTCCGCCAGGTCACGCCCGGCGACGAGCCCGATGTCGACAGCTACGACGCGTGTTACCTGCCCGGCGGCGGGATCATCTTCTCCTCGACCGCCTCGTTCGCCGCCGTGCCGTGCGTCAACGGAAGCACCGCGGTCGCGAATCTCTACCGCATGGACGCGGGCGGCAAGAACATCCGCCAGCTCTGCTTCGACCAGGAGCACAACTGGTGCCCCACGGTCATGGAGAACGGCCGCGTGCTCTACCTGCGCTGGCAGTACACGGACACGCCGCACGCCCACGACCGGCTGCTCTTCCACATGAATCCCGACGGCACGGAGCAACTGGAGTTCTACCACTCGAACTCCTACTGGCCGAACGCGATGTTCTACGCCCGGCCCATCCCCGGGCAGCCGGCGAAGTTCGTGTGCATCGCCGGCGGGCACCACGGCGTGCCGCGCATGGGCGAGCTGGTGCTCTTCGACGCGGCGCGCGGCCGCCGCGAGGCCGAGGGCGCGGTGCAGCGCATTCCGGGGCGCGGCGCGAAGGTCGAGCCGATCATCGCCGACAACCTGGTCGACGGCTCCTGGCCGAAGTTCCTGCACCCGTTCCCGCTCTCTGACAAGTACTTTCTCGTTGCCGCACGGCAGACGCCGGATTCGTTGTGGGGCATCTACCTCGCCGACGTCTTCGACGGCATGCTCCTCCTCAAGGAAGAGCCCGGCTGCGCCTTGCTCGAGCCGCTGCCGCTGCGCAGGACGCGGACGCCGCCCGTCGTCCCCGACAAGGTCGATCCGCGCCGCAAGGACGCGATCGTGTATCTCTTCGACGTCTACTTCGGCGGCGGCCTGGAAGGCGTGCCGCGCGGCACGGTCAAGAAGCTTCGCATCATTTCCTACCACTATCTCTACCCCGGCATGGGCGGCCCGCAGGGCGTGGTCGGCATGGAAGGGCCGTGGGACATCAAGCGGATCCTGGGCACCGTGCCGGTCGAGGACGACGGCTCGGCTGCGTTCCGCGTGCCGGCCAACACGCCGATCTCCGTGCAGCCGCTCGATGCGGAAGGCAAGGCCCTGCAGCTCATGCGGAGCTGGTTCACCGGCATGCCGGGCGAGGTCGTCGCCTGCGCCGGCTGCCACGAGGGCCAGAACTCGGGGCCGCCCAATCGCGCAACGCTCGCCGCCCGCAAGAGCCCCGCCGAGATCGTCCCGTGGCACGGCCCGGCGCGCGGGTTCAACTTCGTCCGGGAAGTGCAACCCGTGCTCGACAGGTTCTGCACGGGCTGCCACGACGGCCGCGCGATCGAGGGCAGGACGGCCGTCGATCTGCGCGGCGGGAAGTACATCGACGATTACACGAGCCGCTATCATCACGGCGGCGCCGACGCCGGCCGGTTCACGACGAGCTACGCGGCGCTCCACCGCTGGGTGCGCCGGCCGGGACTTGAGAGCGACGCGCACATGCTGGCGCCTATGGAGTTCCACGCCGACACGACCCAGCTCGTGCAGATGCTGCGCCGCGGGCACCACGGCGTCGCGCTCGATGCCGAGGCCTGGGACCGCCTCATCACCTGGATCGATCTGAACTGCCCCTTCCACGGCACGTGGACCGAGATCGCCGGCGAGGCCCGGGTGGCGCCCGTCGCCAAGCGGCGCCGCGAGCTTCTCGCGCGGTACGGCGGCGTCCTGTCCGATCCCGAGGAGATCTTCGCGCCGCCGCCGCGGCCGATCGAGCCGGTGATGCCGCCGCCCGAATCGAGGATCGAACGGGAACCGCCTCCCTGCGCCGGCCGGCCGTTCGACGCCGCCGAGGCCGCGAAGCGCCGGGCCGCGTTCGGCGCCGCGCGGCAGACCATCGATCTCGGCGGCGCAACGATGGAGCTGGTGCTCGTGCCGGCCGGCGAGTTCGTGATGGGCGGCGGCGCGGGTTCCCCGGACGAACGCCCTGCGAACGCGACGAGGATCGACGGATCGTTCTGGATCGGCCGCTGCGAGGTGACCAACGCCCAGTACGCCTGTTTCGACCCGACGCACGACAGCCGCGTCGAGTCGAAGAACGCGATGCAGTTCGGCGTCCGGGGCTTCCACGTCAACGGGCCCCGGCAGCCGGTCGTGCGCGTCTCGTGGCGCGAGGCGATGGCCTTCTGCGAATGGCTGAGCGGCGCGACGGGCCGCCGCTTCACCCTGCCCACCGAGGCCCAGTGGGAATACGCCTGCCGGGCCGGGACCGACACGCCGTTCTCCTACGGCGGCCTGGACACGGATTTCTCGACGCACGCGAATCTCGCCGACCGAATGCTCAGGGAGTACGTCTGCGATCCGTACAGCAAGGCGAGGGCGCCCTTCGCCGACCCCGGCAAGTACGACGACTGGCTGCC
>JBFZCA010000086.1:0-2745 GCA_041308205.1 Planctomycetota bacterium
GGCGCCGCGGGCGGCGGAAGGCGTCTCGGCCCCCGGTTCTCGCGAGGGCGGCGAGGCGCGCGAGGCGCCGGAGAGCGGCGCGCGCCGAACGGCATCGCGAAAGGAGTCCGAATCGCCGCACGAAGAGGAGAACCCCCTTCGCAACGAATCCACCGACACGCTGCTCGCGATTCTCAACGCGCCGCCGAGAGCGGCGAAGGAGCGCGAGCGCGACCAGGACATGCACGCGCTGCTGGCGCGCGTGCGGGAGGACCCCCTCGGCGCCGCCGCGCTGCTCCCGAGCATCGCGCGCGACGGCATCATGCACGCCGTGTGCCGCGAGCTCGCCGTGCACGGCGGAGAGGAGGGCATCCGGGCGGTCACGAGCTTCATCACGAGCACGAGCGGCGACATCGGGCGCAGAATGGAGGCGATCCACGCGCTCGCCGGCCTTCCCGAGGACCGCGCGCCGGCCGGCCGGTCGGCGCTCCTCGGCCTCATGCAGGAATCCTTCCCCGAGGAGATGCAGCACGCCCTCTGCAGCGCGTACGGCGAGGCGTGCGGGGACCGGGCCGTGACGAGCCTGCTCGAGCTCGCGCGCGGGACAGACCACGCGCTCAGATCGGAGATCGTCCTCGATGCGCTCGGCCGCTTCGGCACGGCCGCGGATGCGCCCGGTCTCCTCACGCTGCTCGAGGAGGGCACGTGGACATCGCAGGAGCGCGCCGCGATCTTGCGGTCGGCCGGCCGCGCATCGGGCAGCGGCGATGTGCTGCTCGGCCTCCTCTCGGCGCTTCCTCAGGGCGTGTCGGCCGAAGCCGTTGCGCGGGCCTTCGCCGAGGCCGCGCCGTCCCTCACGGTGGACGCCGAAGCCGTGCTCAACCTCCTCGGCCGGGACCTGCCCGCGCACGTCAAGGCGGAGCTCGCGCGCGGGCTCGTCCGCGCGAGCGGCGATGAAGGCATGCGGCTTCTGCTCGAACGCGTGCGCAACGATCCGTCCTCGGTCGATCCGGAAGCCCTCGGCGCGGCCCTGGCCGCGGCGCAGCGCAAGGACCTCGTCCCGGCGATGCTGGAGACGATGGGCAGCGTCAAGAACTTCGAGACCCTCCACCAGCTCGCGCGCGGCATCGTGGCGGCGTCGGGGCACGAGGGCGTCGAGGCGCTGATCGGGCTCATCGAGTCGGGCACGCTCGCCGAGGGGCGGCTCCACCCGCTCTGCGGCGCGCTCGCCGAGGCGGGAACGGCCGAGGATGCCGCCTCGCTCTTCGGCCTCATCGAGAAGATCCGCGATCCGGAGGGAGCGCGCGCGCTGATGAAGGCCGCCGTCAATCTCGCCGGCGAGGGAGGCAACGCGCAGTGCGCGGCGCTTCTGGGCCGGGCCGACGACGGCGACGTGCGCGCCGCCGCGGCCGATGTCCTCGGTCACCGCGGGGCCGCCGCGTACCTCCCGAACCTCGTGGACGCGCTCGCGCAGGAGGAGTTCGGCCGCGCGCAATGGCACATCACGCGCGCGATCGCCATGGCCGGCGAGGACGGCGTGCAGCAGCTCAACGAGTTCTTCGCCCGCGACGCGAACGAGCCCCGCAAGCACGAGATGCTCAACGCGCTCGCGCACATGGAGGGTTTCGACTCGACCCGCTTTCTCGCGGAGGCGCTGCTCTCGGACGGCTCGGGCGGCATCAGAAGTCATGCGGCCGAGATCCTGGCCAAGAAGGCCGACGATGCCGCCCTCGCCCTGCTCGCGCAGGCGGCGGGCCGGGAAGGCGACGCGGAGGTGCGGGCGGCGATCAATGCCGCGCTCGATGCGGCCAAGAAGCGCCGCCGATAGCGCGGAGGCTACGCGTCGGTCGGGTAGACGCGCGGCAGGACGCCGCCCACGGAGCCGAAATGGGGCAGCAGCGCCTCGCCCGCCCACGACAGGCGGTCGCCCTCGATCACGAGCTCTTCGGGCGGGGGCCCCAGAATCTGGCCGCGCTCGTTGACGAGCAGGCAGCCAAGCAGCGGCGGCGGCAGCTTCCGGCATACGTTCTCGGCGCGGGCCAGGATCGCCTTCCATGACTGGTGAAGCTGCGGGATGTTCACAGGCGCGGAGAGCGCGAGGCGGCCCAGGTCCGCTTCGGTGTAACGGGCTGATCGCCGGGCTTCGTTGAGGATGAAGAACGGTTGCAGCCCCGGATCCTTGCCGCATGCCGCCCAGACGAGGTAGCCGAGCGGCAGGAGCGCCGCATCGGCCCAGATGACGTCGAGCCAGTCGCGCGCCTCGAGACACCCCGCAAGCGCCAGCACCTTGTTCGCGGCGGCATCGACGGGGTGCAGCGCAAAACCGAACTCGGGATCCGCCGAGACGGGGAAGAAGCGAAACGGGCTGTCCTGCGTCCATTCGACGCGCATGCGGTCCTTGAACTCGGCGTGCCCGACCTCGACGCGAACGAAGCCGCGCTGCCGGAGCACGGGTTGCACGGAGCACCCTTCCTTCCGGAGCACATCGATGTCGAGGCTCGATGCCTGCGCAACGAGCTCCTCGCGATCGTGGAAGATGTCGACATCCCTGGAGAACCGGGGCGTACCCACGGCGCGGTTGAGAACGAGCGCGCCGGCCATGTAGCTCTCGGCCGTCCGGCCCCGGGCGAGGCGCCGGCATATCCACTTCTGAAACTCGGTTACCGGCATAGGTCCATTCCCGCCAGATAGGCGTCGCGGTCGCCCTCCTTCAGAAGGCGTTCGACAACGAAAGGGATGTCTCGATTCGCGAGCCTGAGATCGGGG
>JBFZCA010000087.1:0-25684 GCA_041308205.1 Planctomycetota bacterium
GGCCGCGGAGCTGCCCGATGTCGGCATCGGCCGCCTGGCCGTGAGCGGAATCCAATTCGACATCGCGGACGACACCTGCGATCCCCCGCTCCTCGTGCCGCTCAGGGAGCTCGACCTCGAGGTGAAGGGCCTCGGCACGCGCGCGTTGAAGGAGCCGCGCGCCATCCGTTTCGGCATCTCGCTGAGCGGAGGCAAGGTGACGGTGAAGAAGGAGCTCACGCAGAGCGCGCTCGGGGGCGCCATCGGCGACGTCGTGGCGCTGGCCGCGGGGGGCGAGGCGCCGGAGCTGGGCGCGACCGAGGAAGCGCCGATCTTCGAGGAAGCGGCCGTGAACGGCAGAATCGTTCTGTATCCGGAGCTGAACGGCTTCGTGAAGACGAGCGTGAGCGCGTTGCAGCTCCAGGCGTTCAAGGGACCGGCCGCCGGCGGGGGAGTGACCCTGGACGGGGGCACGCTCGATTTCAATCAAGACGTGCGCCTTCGCGGCTCAGGGGCGAGCGACGTGAGCTTGCGGGTGGACTTCACGGACCTGGCCCTCTCGGAGGCGTCCGACGGACCGATCTTCCGCTATCTCAAGCTGCCCGCGCCCCTCGATGCGGTGCTCTTCGCGCTGCGGGACGCGAACGGAGGCATGCGCATTCCGCTCGATGCCTCCCTGGATCTCAAGGCGCCATCGTTCACGGATCTGCTCGTGCCCATGACGGCGGCGCTCGGAGCGCTCATCGCCAAGGCCATCGCGAACGCGCCGCTGCGCGTGGGGCTGGGCGTCACCGACATGTTCTCGCTGGGCGCCGGCGAGACCCCTCCTCCGGAGGAGGCGCCGATCATCGTTCGGTTCCTGCCGGGAGAGATCGAGCCTTCCGAGCAGGAGCGCGCGAAGCTGGAGGCCCTTCTCGCGCGCGTGCGCGACGGGGAATTCCTCCTCGTCCGCGTGCAGCATACGCTGGGCGGCGGGGACCTGGCCAAGACCTCCGAGCGCGCGAACCCTCCGCGCGAGCTCGTGCGCGAGCTCGGGCTTCAGCTTCGCGCGAACCGCGACCGGCTTGCCGCCGCGCGCGACGTGCGGGCCGCCGAGGCCCGCGCCTACATGGCCTCCGGCCTGGATGCGAAGGCGAGCGCATCGCGGGCGGCCGCGCGGAGCATCGATCTCCGGAGCGCGGACACGGAGGAGTCTCTGGATCGGCTCTACGAGCTTCTGCGCCCCGGCGCCGAGCGTCAGGCCGAACGGCGCGCGCGCGAGGCCGCCCTGTCGCTCGCGGGCATGCGGGTGGCATGGGTCAAGGTGTTCGTCGCGGAGGCGGGCCCGGACGAGGAGGAATTCGAGAAGCTGCGGTTCGCGAACCCGCGGTACGCGGAAGCCGCCGGCGAGGATGGCGGCGTGCTGGTCCTGACTCCCGTGCGAATGCCCTGAGCGGAGAGGCCGGCCGCCGCCGCCTGGAACCGCCGTTCTTGCCGTCCTCGCCGGCGCCGCGTGCCGGGTCCCGCCTCACCTGATCTCGTACAGGTGCACCGCGTAGGGCTCGAACGTGTCCGTGAACGACCCGCGTGCGAGCGGCAGGGCGCGGTTCTCATCGATCACGGCCGCCGTCGCCGTGTCGGGTGCGCCGGGCACGGTGAAGGTGCCGCGCGCCGGCGTCCCCTCCATGCGCACGGCGAAGACGTACACGGCGCCGCCGTGTCGCCGCGCGAGCATCGCGATGGGTCCCGAGGAGAGCTCCTTGGCGAGCGCGGGGCCGACTGCCGGCGGATCGGCGGCGACGGTCGCGCCGTCCACGGCCGCGCCGCCGTTGATGACCGGCGCGAGGCGCCGGACCTGCGCGTTCAGCGCGCCCACGGCGGCGCTCATGTCGCGGTCGGCGAGCAGCCCCGCCTCGACGAACGACGGCGCGAAGCGGTGGCAGAAGTAGATCAATCCGCGCGCGCCGTGGATGATCGCCATCCACACCTCGGCGCGCACATCGCGCGGCGCCGGCGCGGCCTCGAGATTGCTTATGTTCGTGCACTCGATGCAGCTCCAGACGGTCTTCGTCCCCCCGGTCCACCTGACGAGCCGGTCGACGCCGGCGGCCACATGCCAGAGCTTGCCGGCGACGGCGGGCTTGTCGTGGGATGCGGGGTAGATGTCGAAGGAGACTATGTCGCCGGCCTTGGCATACTCGAGGTAGTCCTCGGGGTGGTTCGTGCGCACGCC
This sequence comes from Planctomycetota bacterium, assembly GCA_041308205.1. Classification (GTDB taxonomy): domain Bacteria; phylum Planctomycetota; class UBA8108; order UBA8890; family UBA8898; genus UBA8898. The sequence goes on from JBFZCA010000087.1 coordinate 2,192, forward strand.
GCGGCCGTGCCAGCCGTCCCAGGCGACGCCCTGGCCGAGATTGAGGAGCACCGGCCGCGACGGATCGGCCGCGGACATGCGGCGATAGGACTCGAGCACCGCGGCGGGCGCGATCGGCGGGCCGTAGCCGCCGCCGGCCTTGGGCTGCGCGTTGTCGGGCTCATCGCCGTGCATCCAGCCGACGATGAGCGGCTCGTCGAGGTGCGCGCGCGCGTAGTCGTTCTGGTCGCAGATGACGGGCATGCCGTGAGTGCGCAGCTCGGCAATCTGGGCCTCCGTCGGTCCATTCCAGAGGCCCACGTACAGATTGATGCCGATCGCCTTGTAGGCGGGCGCGTTCCGCGGGGCCTGCAGCCACACGGCGATGGGAAAGTGGTCCTGCCGCGGGCTGATGCCGCGCGGCCGGGGCGAGGCGCTGCCTTCGCCGGCCGCGCCGAGCGTCGATGCCGCGCCGCAGAGCAGCGCAGCGGCGAGAATCCCGAGACCGAATCGACGCCTCATGGCTCGCGACCTCCGTGCCGTCCGGTCTTCTCGCGCGGCGCGCTCGGCATCCGCGCCGCGCGTGCTTGCAGTTGCACGCTACGGGCACGCCGGGAACACGCACGGCCCCAGCACATCGGGCGTCGGGTCCGTGCCGCAGGTCCCGAACGGCAGCGGGAGCGGGCCCGTGGCCGCGAAGAGGTGCCCGAGAGTTCTGATCGCGTCGGCGATGTCGAGCTTGCCGTCATCGTTCGCGTCGGCGGCGTCGGGGCACGAGGGCGGCGTCTTCTGCGCGAAGAGGTAGCCGAGAAGGAAGATCGCATCCGCGATGTCGATCTTCTCGTCGGGGTTGATCATGCCGCGCTTGAAGGACGGCTCGCTCGGTCCCGCGTAATCGGCGCCGACGCCGTCGAGGATTCCCTGGTGGTTGGCTTCCACCTGCGCGGCCGTCAAGGCGACGCGCTGGACGCGCACGGCATCGATCGTGCAGCCCGGCATGGTCGTCGAGAACTCGGTGTCGCGCTGCTGCCTGGCGAAGAGGCAGAAGTAGGCGTGGTAGGGATAGCCCTCCGGCGTCACGAACGTCCATGCGTCGTCCACGGGGTTCTCGCTCAGGACCTCGCCGTCGACGTACGTCGTCACCTTGTCCTCCGCGCGGTCCGTGACGACGGCGATGTACGAGTACCGCCGCGGCGGAATCGTCGCGAGGCCGCCCCACAGCTCGGCGGGGGCGCCGTTCTCGCCGTTGCAGTTGAACCAGACGTACTGGTCGGGCTGCGGGAGCGCCATGAAGCCCCAGCCGTAGCGCGGGTCCTCCTCGTTCCCCTCGGCCCTGGCGCGCCACGTGCCGGCAAGGCCGGTCCAGGACATCGTGCCGGCGCCGGGGATCAGGACCATCTCGAAGGTGAAGTCGTCGCCGGCGTCCATCTCGAAGACGCCGTCGTCCTGCTCGATGATGCCGTGCGGGCCCCAGAGGTAGGTCGTGCCGTCCGGCCCCTGCCCCAGAAGCTTCACGGCGAGGTTGGCGTCCGTGAACTGCTGCGCGCCGGGTACGGCGACGAAATGCCCGACGGCTCCCCCGTCATCGGGCACATCGTAGAACGCGAGCGCGAGGGTGCTCGGAGAGAGATCCTGGGCCGCGTCGGTTCCGGCCGGATCGAGCGGCCGGTCGGCCGGCAGGTCGTTGAACTCGAGGTGCAGAATCGTGTCGCCGGTCGTGTGGAAGACCTGGTCGTTGCCGCGGTTGTCGGCGACCTTGATCTGCCGCGCGAGCGCCGTCGCCTTGCCCATCGAGTTGGCCACGACCAGCGTGATCGTGAACTCCCTCGCCGTCTCCGCGATCCACTCGGGCGGCTCGGCCGCGCCGGAATCCTCGGCGCCATCGCCGGTCAGGTCCCATCGGTAGCTCGTGATCGTCGGCGCCGGAATCTCGACGCCGCCGGTCATGGGGCACTGGATGACGGGCGGGTTCCACGGCATCGTGAGCGCGGCGGCGACGCGCAGCGTCCTGCCCGCGGCCAGGCAGACGAGCGGCGCGAACGATTCCGTCCCGTCGACGAAGACCTGTATCGAACCTTGGACGGCGGGAATCGCGACCTTGAGCGTGACGCTGCCCTCCGAGATCTCGGCGGCATCGTTGGTCACGCGCAGCGTCACCGCGACGCCGTCCGGGTGCTCCTCGGGGAACGATGTCTCGATGGCCGCCGCGCCTTCCGTGAAGGCGCCGTCGGCGATCTTCCACTCGTACTTCGTGATCGTGCGGCCCGCGCCGGCGAGGCTCTTGCTCCCGTCGATCCTGACGCACTGGTTCGGGACGAGCGCCGTCGCGCTGGGCTCGATCACCGCCGTGAGCACGGTCGAGGGGCTCGGGAGTCCGGACTGCAGCTCCTCCCACGTGATCTGGATCTCCTCGGGCGTCAGCGCGCGATTGATGATCCGGACGGCATCGAGCTCGAAGCCGGGGGGCGGGGTCATGTAGCGCGAGTACACGACGGGGTGCGCGGGGTCGTTCTCGCCGTTCAGCATCATGAAGCGCGCATGGCGGGCGAGCTCGTCGGTGCCGGGCACGTAGGGCGTTATGAACGACATCCACGGCTCGAGCGCGAGCGTCGCGACCTGCGCGGCATCGAGGTAGATCCTGACCGCCTGCGCCGCGCGGTCGCAGGAGACGGCGAGGTAGTGGCGGCCGAGCGGGATCTCGAAGACGGGGGAGGACTGCCGCTCGTTGAATCCCGCGATCGCCCTGCCGTCGGGGGGCACGGGCGAGACCACCCAGGCCCAGCCGCGCGTGCCCTCCCAACTGAAGCGGATGAGACCCCAGCCGTACCAGAGGTTCAGCGCGTCGTCGGCGTAGCCGCCGTAGCGCGAGTGCCACGTGCCGGCGAGAATCCCCCAGTCGCCGGTCTCGACCGCGAAGCCGAGATCCTCGCGGTGGAGATACATCTCCAGCGAGAAGCTCTGGGTCTCGTCCATCTCGAACGCATCGCCGTCATCGTTGACGGCGATGGCCGCCGCGCGCGAGTCGATGCCGATGCGGGCGCCTTCGCGGTTGGCGGCGCCGTAGGCCGGATCGCCCGCGCCGATGGCCAGGTCCTGCATCTCGTTGTGCTCGACCGCGGCGTCGAGCCCGTTCCCCGAGAGGTCGGGGATCGCGGTCCCGTCGGGAAGCGCCTCGTCGGCGATCCCGTTGAACTCGAAGATGGCGACCGTGTCGGGAACGGCGAGGAAGATCCGCCCTTCCGCCTGGGCCGCGCACAAGGATGGCATCGCCGCGAGGGCGGCCGCGCACAGCACGAGCATCGTTCGCATGGCACACAACCTTTCCGGAGCCGCGGGCTCCGGGATTCATTGTATGCGACGCGCGATGCGACTTCAATCGGCCCGCGCGTGCGGGCGCCGGACGGCGCCGCGGTCTACTTGAGCGCCGCGATCTTCACGTTCCGGAACCAGATCGGCGCGCTGCTGTGCTTGCCCTGGAGGCCGATGCGGCCCTTCGTCGCCATCGTGGCGAGCGGGGTGCTCAGCCACGACGGGATCTCCGTGCCGTCGGGGTTCGTCTTCGCCGACGTGAAGAGGCGCATGTCCATCATCGTCGCCCGCTCGCCGTTCAGGACGACGCAGATCATGGGCCCCTTGCAGGTGATCGTCATGCGGTTCCACTCCCCGGGCTTCTTCACCAGGGTCTTCACGGGGGGGATGTGCCCGAAGATCGCGCCGCAGTGCCAGGAGGGCGGCTCCTTGGCCCACTTCTCGGCGTAGTCGTCGGCGATCTGGATCTCGACCGAGTTTGGGATCCAGTTCTCGATGTTCGAGCAGTAGACGATGACGCCGCTGTTGGTTTCGTCCGCGGTCTTGAACTCCAGGTCCAGGACGAAGTTCTCGTAGTCGCCCTTCGTCCAGATGCACTGGTCCTCGGATGCCGTGAGGATGCCGTCCTTGACCTCCCACACGCCCTGCGGGGCGACGGCGTTGGAGAGATCGGGCGCGAACAGATCCTCCCAGGCGAGCGCGCCGGCGGCGGGACACTGCGCCGCGGAGGGACACTGGGCCGCCGCGGGGCACTGGTCGGAGGGCGGGAAGCAGCAGCAGCCGGCGAGGGCCAACCCGAATACGGCGAGCAGGATGCACTTGTGCATGATCGCGTAACCTCCTGTGACATGCCCTCCGAGGTTCGTGAACGACGGCACGCGCGGCGCCGGAGGGCGTTCGGGCCTGCCGCGTGAAGTAGCGATCGTAGCACACTCGCAACGAGTCGACAAACCGCCAGCGCCGCGCGTGCGCCACTTGTAACGCGATGACACCCTTGGTACGATAGAACGGGGCGAGGGAGCGCGGCGGCGGCAGGGATTGCTGTTATTTGGTGCCTGTTCAGGCAAGGAGACTCTTTCATGCAACGAGATGGCAAGGGCGTTGTGCTGGGTTGCGCGCTTCTTGTGTGCGCGGGGCAGGTCTTCGGCGCGGCGGTCGCGCAGTGGGAGTTCAACGGGAATCTCGACTCCGCGGTGGGCGGGGCGGCGCTGGTCGAGGAGGCGTGCCTGCCGGCCGCGGCGCCCGAGACGGAGTTTCTCACCATGGAGATCAACGGCGAGGAGGCGAACGTCGTCGGTTTCTCGCAGGGCACGGCCTTCCGCATGACCCACGACCTGGGCGCAAACGGCGGCGGCGCGTACCTGAGCAACTACACGCTCATCATGGACGTGATGTTCCCGGCGGAGCGCGCCGGGTTCACGGCGCTCTGGCAGACCAACGAAACGAACACGAACGACGGCGACTGGTTCATCCGCGACGACGAGGCCATCGGGATCTCGAACGACTACAGCGGCGTCGTCTCGAACGGCGAGTGGCATCGCCTGGCGCTCGTCATCGACTGCGCGACTGGCAAGTTCACGAGCTACATCGATGGCATGCCGGTGGTGAACAACACGGCCGTCATCCAGGTCGATGGCCGTTGGTCGCTCGGCGCCACGGCGCTGCTCTTTGGCGACGAGGATGGGGAGACCTCGGCCGGCTGGATCAACAGCGTGCAGCTCTGCCCCTACATCATGACGGCCGATGAGCTGGCCGATCTGGGCGGGGCGGAGGCCGCGGGCATTCCCGCGCCGTCCGCCGATGAGTGCGTGCCGGCGAGCGCCGCGGAGGACTGCAACGCCAACGGCATCAAGGACAGTTGCGACATCGAGAAGTTCGGGACGAGCCACGATTGCGACACGGACGGCATCCCGGACGAGTGCGAGATCGAAGCCGACCCGAGCATCGACTGCGACAAGAACGGGGTCCTCGATGCGTGCGAGGTTGCCGCCTTCGACTGCAACGGCAACGGGGTCATCGATGCCTGCGACATCGCGCGGGGCATCGAGAAGGACTGCAACACGAACGGCATCCCCGATTCGTGCGAGCTGGCGATCGCGCACTGGGATTTCAACAGCGACCTCGCGGAGGCGGGCGGCGGCGACGAGCTCGTCCCGTACGCGACCATGCCGGCCATCGAGCCCGAGTTCGAGTTCGACAACGCGGACATCGACGGCGGCACCGCCATCGTCGCGCGCTTCACCCGCGGCACGGCGTTCCAGTTGACGCACGATCTGGGCGGCAACGGCGGCGGGATGTTCCTCAATCAGTACACCCTCATCATGGATGTCCAATTCCCCGACCGCTCGCTCTCGGGCGGCTGGGCCGTGCTCTTCCAGACGGCGGTCGACAACAGCGACGACGGCGACTGGTTCATCAATCCCGACGGCGGCATCGGCATCTCGGGCAACTACGGCGGCATGGCGGGCGATGGCAACTGGCACCGGCTGGCGCTCGTCGTCGATCTGCCGAAGGGCACGTACACGACGTATGTCGACGGCGTTTTCGCGCAGCAGAACCAGGCCATGGAGATCGACGGCCGCTTCGCCGTGAAGGAGACGGCCTTCCTCTTCGCGGATGAGAACGAGGAGAACGCCGAGGGGCTCATCAACAGCGTCCAGCTCCGCCCGTATCCCATGTCGGCGGATGAGATCGAGGCGCTCGGCTGGCCGACCGCGGCGGGACTGCTCGCGATGGACTGCAACAAGAACGGCGCGCCCGATGCGTGCGACATCGCGAGCGGCGCATCGACGGACGCCGACGACAACGGCATCCCGGACGAGTGCGAACGGCCGCCCGAGGCGACCTTCAAGCGCGGCGATGCCAACGCCGACGGCAAGCGGGACATCGCCGACGCCATCAAGGTGCTCGGCTATCTCTTCGGCGGTGGTGCGACGCAGCTCGGATGCCTCGACACGGGCGATGCCAACGATGACGGCAAGATCGACATCGCCGACGCGATCAAGATCCTGGGCCATCTCTTCGCGAGCACCGGCCCGCTGCCCGAGCCGTTCGACACGTGCGCCGGCGACCCGACCGGCGCCGACTTGCTCGACTGCCAGGTGTACGAGCCCTGCGGGACCGGCGTCTAGGCGCCCCTGCCCGGGAACACGGCCGGCGGCGCGCTCACGGCGTGCACATTGCGGGGCAGCCTTCGATCGGCGTGCAGATCGTGCCGAGCGCGTGCGGCGGGCCGTGTGCGAACAGGTGCTGCAGCAGGTAGATGGCGTCGGCGATGTCGATGCGCGCGTCGCCGTTCGCGCTCGCAAGCGCGATGTTTGCGGAGTCCGCCTGCGTGCCGTCGCCGCACGGCAGCGCCTCCGGCTGGTGCGCGAACAGGAACCCGAGCAGGCAGATGACGTCGGAGATGTCGAGCTTCGCGTCCTGGTTGCAGTCGCCCGGCCGCTGGCTCCCCGCCTCGCAGCTATCGGGAACGCCGTTGCCGTCCAGGTCATCGGCGAGGCCGTTGCCGTTGTCGCAGCGGCTGATCGTGAACGTGTCGAGCGTGCCGCGCCAGGCGCCGTCCGGATAGAAGGCCTGCATGCGGCACTCGGCGACGTCGCCGTCCACCACGACCTGCACGTACTCGTTGACGAGGCCCTTGTCGATGCCGTCGCCGAGCGAGGTGAAGCCGCCGACGGTGATGTGCGGCCAGTCGACCGTGTACGGCTCGGGGAAGTCGAGCCAGCTCCCGCCGCCCGTCACGCAGTAGTAGGTGCCGTCGAGGAATCCGCGCTCGTACTCGTGCGTGTGGCCGCTGAAGCACGCGTCGACGCCGTAGCGCACGAGCAGCGGCACGAGGACCGTCCTCAGCCACGCGTCGCCGTCGATCCAGATCTCGCAGTACGGCGGGACGTGGACGAAGACGAAGGTGAAGCGCACGCGGCGCTCGACGGCGGCCTGGAGGTCATCGTCGAGCCAGTTGAGAATGTCGGTCGTGTCGGTGTCGTAGTCGATGCACACGAAGTGGCATTGCGCGTAGTCGAACGAGAAGCTGCCCCAGCCGGGGTCGAAGCCCTTGCGCTCGCCGCTCGGGTGGTCCGCGAACTTCCTGATGACGGCGGTGCGCCCGCCGTCGTGGTTGCCCCAGGCGACGAACCACGGCACGGCCGGCCCCAGCGCGGGCACGATCCGGTCCAGGTAGTAGGCATGGACTCCCGTGTAGTCGGCGCCGGATTCGGCCATGTCGCCGGCGCCGATGGCGAAGTCGACGCCCGCATCCGCCATGTGAAGGAACATGGCCTTCGTCGGTTCGTAGGGGTCGGGAAGGTACGTGCCGTGGTTCGTGCCCTGGCTGTCGGCCCAGACGGCGAACGAGAACGCCGCCGCCGTCGCGGGCGCCGTTCTGAACAGGCCCTCCACGGCGACGATGTCCGCGCCCGCGACGCGGTAGTTGTAGACGGTGTCGGGCTGGAGCCCGGCGAGCGCGGCGCGATAGACGTAGCTGATGGCGCTCGTGGGCTGGGCGACGGCCGCCGCCGAGAGGTCGTAGGCGCCGCCCGCGCCGTACTGGACGGTGCAGTCGGTGAACCCATCGAGCTCCCACATGACGGTGATGCCGTCCGGCTTCACGTTCTGGAGGAAGGGCGGGGTCACGAACGCGAGGAAGACATCGCCCGCGACGCGGATGTACTGGATGAACGTCCAGGACGAGGTCGCGCCGTGCTCGTCGCGCACCTGCGCGCGGATCGTCAGGAAGCCTATGCGGTTGTACGTGTGGGCGACGACGAGGGGCTCGGCCGCGTCCTGGAACGGCCCCCACGGCGTGACGATGCCGTCGCCCCAGTCGATGCGGAACTGCACGCGGTCGCCGTCCTCATCGACGGCGCGGAACGTGAATTCGTGCGTCTCCTGGGTCAGGATGCGGTCGGGGCCCGCCGCGGCGGAGATGACGGACGGCGTGCGGTTCGCGGGATCGAAGGCTCCGGGGCCGCCCAGGCTCAGCGTTTCCGCCGCGCTGAGCGGCCGGTCGTACACGGCGACCGTGGACACATCGATGGGGCCGTCCTCGCCGTTCTCGTCGGCGAAGAAGAGGACGTCCGGACCGAGGGCGAAGCGCCCGTTCACCGGCTGCGGCGTTCCCTTGAGGACGCGCTCGCCGTCGAGGAAGAGCTCGTAGACGCCGTCCGTGTTGTCGACGGACACGCAGAGGCGGTACCACACGCCTCCGGCGACGATCCTGGCCGCCGAGTAGCCCGTCGCCGCGACGCCGACGGCGCCGTCGGTCCTGACGAAGCAGTCCCCGTCGTTCAGGTTGTGCTGGTCGGTCTGGAAGAAGCAGTACCATGGTCCGATGGACGGCACGCGGAAATCGATCAGGAAGGCGTAGCGGTTGACGAGGGGATAGTCGCCCGGGGGCAGGTCGTGCGTGCAGCGGTAGTGGCTGCCGGTGCCGATGCGCGCGGCGCCTTCCTCGGGCACCACGCCCTCGATCGCGACGTGCGTGCCGGCGAGCGCGAGGTCCCGCCCGATCGTCGCGGCCGTGAGGTTCGCCGCATCGCCGAACTCCCAGAGCCCCGCGGGCACGGGCGGCGGCGCGGAGGCCTGCGGAACGCCGCCGGCCGACACGGCGCCGAGCGCGGCGATGTCGGCATCGCCGAGCGCGGCGTCGCGCACCTGCACGCTGCTCACGTACCCCTCGGCGTTCTCGCCGTCTTCGTCGGCGAAGAGGAGCATGACGGTGTCGGCGGCGAAGCGGCCGTCGAGGGTCTGGCCGACGTTCTGCTGGACCCGCACCCCGTTCACGTAGCTCGTGAAGGTGCCGGCGACCAGGTCGATGACCAGCGCGAGCCTGTGCCATGTCCCGTCCGGCACCGAGCCGCCGTAGTTGCCCGAGATGCCGATGCCGCCGTCCGGGTTGATGAACCACTCGCCGTCCGACGCGTTCGCCGGATCGGTCTGAAGGAGCGCCGCCCAGCCGCCCGACGGGGCGCGGGAGGGAAACATGACGTCCATGATCAAGGAGTACTGGTTGAGGTAACGGCCTCCGCCGTTGGGCGCGAAGCCGTGCGAGAGGACGAGGAACGTGCCCCGCGAGAAATGGGCGACGCCGGCGTCCTCGCCGCCGATCTGCGCGGTCGTGAAGGTCAGGTCGGCGGCCGAGGCCGGCGCCGCCGCGCCGAGCGCGAGCGCCTCGCTTGCGGTCGTCGCCTCGAGCGTGCCCTCGAAATCCCACTGCGCGATTCCCGCGCGTGCGATGCCCGCGGCAAGCAGGATCATCGCGGCGGCACACACGCGGCGCACGTTGCATGACATGGACGTTGACTCCGAACTGCCGAGTGGTATTGACGCACCCCCGCGCGCCGCCTTCGACTCCATTCAATTGTACGGCGTGCGCGCCCGCGGCGGTAGGGGCGGGACGCGGCTCAGCAGCCGGCCTTCTTGCCGCTCAGGGATTCGATGGCGATCGCGAAGACCGTGGTTCGCGCGAGGTCGTCTTCGGCGTAGGAGAAAGGCCCGGGCGCGAACTTTCGCATGAGCGCGTCCAGCGCCCGGATCTTCTCCGCGCGGTCCTCGATGAAGCGCACCGTGCCGGCGCCCATCACGCAGCGATATCTCGCCGACGATCGGCAGCCGATCGAGCCGATGGCCACGGCCTCGTCGACGGTCGCTTCGAAGCACACGCGCGGGTTTCGCCGCAGCACGGCGATCTTGCGTCCATCGGCCGCGGAGTGGCAGACGATGCGGCCGCCCTCGTAGCCGAAGTGCATCGGCACGACGTACGGCTCGCCGCCATCGACCATCGCGATGCGCACGACGGGCGCCCGCGCGAGGATCGCATCGATCTCCGCGCGGTCCGTGATCTCGCGTTCGGCGCGCCGCACGGGCGATGCCTCTACGCCTCGAGCTTCCAGCCCGCGCGGTACTCGACGTGGAGGAACGTGTCGGCCTCGGGCAGGTTCGTGATCTTGAACGCCGCGGGGTCCCACGCCAGGGACTGCCGCGTGAGCGTTTCCCGCAGCTCGGGACGCAGCGCGATGTTGCCCAGGAGCACCACCTCGGTGAGCGGCCCGGCCCAGTCGAAGTTCGAGCCCGCGGGCGGTCCGCCCTTGCAGGCCATGAGCCATTCCTCGTAGTGGCCCGGCGAGCGCGGGACCGACGGCTCGGGGGGCTTGTACTCGTTGCGCAGCTTCTCGGGGTGTATCCTGCCGTTCAGGATCATGCCCTTGTCGCCCACGAACATCGTGCCGTTGTCGCCCATGTGCACGCCGGCATCGAGATCGCGCGGCCGCGGCGGCCTGAGCCCGCCGTCGTACCACACGAGGGTCACGGGCGGCATGTCGCCGCGGGCGGGAAACTCGTACTGGACGCGCGAGCCGAGGGGGTACGTCTCGCCGTTGACGAGCGTCGAGCAGGCCTGGAAGCTCGTCGGGTGGCCGAGCTTGAGGGCGCGGAACACGGGATCGAGCGCGTGGCAGCCGATGTCGCCCAGGGCGCCGGTGCCGAAATCCCACCAGCCGCGCCACCTGAACGGATGGTACGCATCGTGGAAGGGGCGCACCGGCGCGGGTCCCAGGAAAAGATCCCAGTCGAGGCCGTCCGGCACGGACGGCGTTTCTCTCGGCCGGCCGACGCCCTGCGGCCAGTACACGTCGGAAAGCCCGCGGTTGGGCCGGTCGGTCCACACGTGCGCCTCCCTGACCGGCCCGATCGCGCCGTCCCAGATGGTCTCCCTGAGCCGCCGCGGCTCCTCGCCGGCCTGCCCCTGGTTGCCCATCTGCGTGGCGACCTTGGCCGCGCGCGCCGCCTCGGCGAGCTTGCGCGCCTCGTACACCGTGTGGGTGAGCGGTTTCTGGCAGAAGCAGTGCTTGCCGCGGCGGACCGCCTCCATGGAGCAGATGGCGTGCGTGTGGTCAGGCGTGGCCACGATGACGGCGTCGATTTCCTTCTGCGTGTCGAGCATCACGCGGTAGTCCTTGTACCGCTTCGCGTCCGGCCAGCGGTTGAACGCGCCGCCCGCGTGCCGCCAGTCGACATCGCAGAGGGCCACGATGTCCTCCCCTGCGACGCTCTCCAGGTCCGAGAAGCCCTTGTTGCAGATGCCGATGCCGGCGATGGCGAGCTTGTCGCTCGGGGCCGGGGCGTTCTCGCCGCCCAGCACGTGCCGCGGCACGACCGTGAAGACGGCGGCCGCAACGCCGCCTTTCATGAGCTCCCGTCGCGAAAGCCCGCGTGTTCCGGCATGGCGTGGATTCGTCGTTGTCATGGCCTGAAGCTCCTCGCACAGAAGGTTGATCGCCGCGTCCGCCGCGCACCGCGCGCGAGCGATGACAGCGCCATCGTACCAATGTCGCGGAGGGGCGTGAAGAGGCGGGAGCGCGGGGAGGACGCGGGAACCCGAGCGGGGTGCGGTACAGGCGCCGGGGCCGTGAATTAATCTTGGAGCCCGTTGGCGCAGGCCGGCCCTGACGGCTCCCCGATCGCATCATAAGCACTTGTATCATAAACAGTTGAGATCGGATGGATCGTGCCGCAGTCAGATTGAGTACGTTTCAGAAACTCGATTCTGCCTCCCGGTCCTCTTTCTGCTATACTAGCGCTTTCGCCTGGTAGGAATCACGATCTTCAATAGGTGCGGCAACCATGGTCGCCATTCGCGATATCTCGGTTTTCAACGGTTGGGAAACGATCAGGTGCGAGCTCCTCAATACGCGCATCTGCGACATGGGGCTCCGCATCGAGGGTTCCCCGCTCGCGCCGTGCGTCGATCGCCTGGTGCGCGAGTTCCACGCCAAGGGCCTGCGCTTCAGGCCGCGCTTCTATCTGAGCGACGGCTGGGGGTGTCCCGACCGCGTGCCCGTGATCGGCATCCCCTTCTACCTTGCCGGCAAGCGCCTGGCGCGCATCGAGGAGGAGCAGACCGGGGCCGTCGAAGATGAGCACGCGACCATGATGCTCCTCCGGCACGAAGCCGGCCATGCCGTCAATTACGCCTATCGTCTGTGGGAACGGCCGGGCTGGTGCGAGATCTTCGGGCAGTTCACCCTGCCCTATCGCGAGCGTTTTCCGGTACGGCCTCGGAGCCGGGACTTCGTGTGCCACATCCTGACGAGCCAGGACGGCCGCAACTACGCCCAGAAGCACCCCGATGAGGACTTCGCGGAGACCTTCGCCGTGTGGCTCACGCCCCGCTCCGGCTGGCGCCGGCGCTACCGCGCCTGGCCGGTCATGCGCAAGCTCAAGTACCTGGACGAGCTGATGGAGCGCATCCGGCACGAGCGCCCCGCGCGCACCGGGGGCAGGCTCGAGAATCCCGTCGAGCGCCTCGACATGCTGCTTGCCGAGCACTACGGCCGGCGCGTCGAGCAGTTCCGCGCCGCGGCGCAGGGGTATGTCGATGACCGGCTGCGCGAGATCTTCGTGCCGCTGAACGGCCGCCGCCTCACGCCGGCGCAGGAGCTCCTGCGCAAGGAAGAGCCGGAGCTTCTCGGGCGCATGACGCGCTGGTCCGGTCTCACGGAAGCCGAGGCGGGCACGATTCTGCAGAAGCTGGCCGACCGCGCGGCGGCCCTGGGGCTCGCCCACCGAAGCGAGCATCGCGCCGAGAAGATGCTCGACGTGACCGCGCTCGCGACGTCGCTGGCGATGGACTTCGCGTACACGGGCCGGCTGATCTCGTGATGACAAGCCGCGAAGTCGCGAGGACGGAAGACAAAAAGAGCCACGAAGGCACGAAGGCACGAAGGACGGAAGAGGAATAGCGGCGCCGGCGGGCGACGCGCGGCGTCCTTCGTGCCGTTGTGGCATTCCTTTTCTGTGTCGCCCCGGCACTCAGACCATCGGGACGTTCATGTCGAAGGGGTGGCCTTCGAGGGCCGCGTTCAGGATCAACTGGAGGAGCTGCGGGAACTCCATGCCCGCCGCTCGTGCCGAGCGCGCGAGGCCCAGCCCGGCCTCGAGACAGGGATTGCAGTTGACCTCCAGTACGCGCGGCATGCCCGCCTCATCGAGACGCACGTCCACGCGCCCGTATCCCCAGCCGCCCACCGCGCGGAAGGCGCGCAGGGCCGTCGCGCTGATCTGCCGCGCCAGCTCGGCGTCGACCGCCGCCGGGCATCGCACCGATGTGCGCTGGTACTCGACGGATGTCTCGATCCACTTGGCCGCGTAGGACATGATCGGGGGGATGTCGGGCGGCAGCTTGTCGTAGTTGACCTCGGCGAGCGGCATCACGCGCAGCCGCCGCCCCCCGACGATACCGACGTTGAACTCGCGCCCGGGAAGGAAACGCTGCACGAGCGCGGGCTGCTTGTAGGCCGCGAGAATCTTGGCGACCCTGAGGCGCAGCGCTTTCTTGGAGTCGACGACCGAGTTGCGGTCGAGGCCGACGCCGGCGTGCTCCTGGCTCGGCTGGACGATCAGAGGAGGGTGGCCGCGATAGTGTTTCACGTCCGAGATCTTCTCGATCAGCACCGTGGACGGCGGGATGGGAATCCCGGCGCCCTGCAGAAGGCTCGCCGACATGTACTTGTAGCGCGTCAGGCCGAGTGCGAGAGCGGAGGAGCCCGTCATGGGGAACCCCATCATGCGCACGACCCCCGCGACCCGCATCTCGTAGAGCGCGCCGTGCACGACATCGTCGTACTGGTTGAAGACGACCTGCGGCGCGAGGCGGCGAAGCCGGCGCTGGAACGCGGAGAGGTCGCGCGCGAGCGGCACGATCGTGACCTTGTGGCCGAGCTTGCGCAGCGCCCGCGCATGGGCGTGAATCATGTGCCGGAGGCCGGCGGTGCCGCCGTGATCCTGGGGCGCCTCCGGCCCCACATCCGTGTCGGCGTTGTAGATGACCGCCACGTGGAGCCTCTTGGCCCGCCGCCCGTGATGTGCGCGTGTGAGTGCCGTCATGTCATACTCGCCGGTTATGCGAACCCGAGCGCGGCCCGTGCTCCCCGTGCGCACGAGTGCGCTCGCGAGCATTATGCCCGCACCGCGGGCTCTTTACAACGCCACGGCGTTCGGGCACACTGACTTCGTCACGCGCACAAGGAGGTTCGTATGGCATATAGACTGCACGCGCGCATCGGCCGCGGCGGCGCGCTCGCCGCGTTCCTTCTGGCAACGGCGCCGGCGGCGTTCGGCGCCGAGAGCCGGATCGTCGCCCCGGGCGCGAAGCTCGAGAAGCTCGCCGGCGACTGCGATTTCACCGAGGGTCCGGCGGCGGACGCCGAGGGCAACGTGTTCTTCACGGATCAGCCCAACGACCGGATTCTCAAGTACGGCATCGATGGGAAGCTGTCGACGTTTCTCGCGCCGTGCGGCCGCTCGAACGGCCTGTGCTTCGATGCGAAGGGCGATCTGTGGGCCTGCGCGGATGCGCGCAACGAGCTCTGGCGCATCGATCATGCCGGCAAGGCGCAGACGATCGTCAAGGATTTCCAGGGCAAGCTCCTCAACGGGCCGAACGACCTCTGGATTCGGCCGGACGGCGGAATCTACTTCACCGATCCCTTCTACAAGCGGCCGTACTGGAAACGCGGCCCCATGGAGCAGAGCGGCCAGCACGTTTACTACCTCGCGCCGGACCGCGCGAAGCTCGTGCGCGTCGCCGAGGATCTGGCGCAGCCCAACGGCATCATCGGCACGCCGGACGGGAAGACGCTCTACGTGACCGACCTCGGCGCCAAGAGAACATACGCCTACGACATTCAGCCCGACGGCGCGCTCGCCAAGAAACGCCTTTTCTGCGAGCTCGGCTCGGACGGCATGACGATCGATGACGAGGGGAACGTCTACCTCACGGGGAAGGGCGTGATCGTCTTCGACAAGCGCGGCGCGAAGATCGAGGAGATCGCCGTGCCGGAGTCCTGGACCGCGAACGTGTGCTTCGGCGGCAAGGACCGCCGGACGCTGTTCATCACCGCGATGAAGAGCCTGTACGCGCTCGAGATGCGGGTCAAGGGCGTCGGGAGCCAGTAGATGTAGGCTGTGGGCTATAGGCTACAGCCTATAGCCTCGTCTTCATTGACACTGCGTCGCGCACGCCGGCAGTCCGCTGACCTGCGCCGGGAAGTACGGCTTGCCGTCGGTCGTGTCGACGCCGTCGGCGGCATAGCCCGTGCACGTATTGATGGCCGCCGTGATCGTGCTGTGGTCGGGCGCGAGCATCGGCTGCTGGCTGAACAGGTAGCCGAGGATCTTGATCGCATCGGCGATGTCCAGCTTGTTGTCGTCGTTTGCATCCGCGGCCTTCGCGCACACGGGCGGCGGTTTCGTCCCGCCGCCGAAGAGGTACCCGAGGAGCGCGATCGCGTCGGCGATGTCGACCTTGCTGTCGGTGTTGACGTTGCCCATGAGCACGTACACCTTGTCCTCGATGATGATCGTGCCGCAGTCGTCGGGGTCGAGCAGGCTGCAGCGGGTCAGGAACGCGTTCCCGAAGACGCCGTGATCGTTGCCGATGCCGTCGCCGTTCGATCCGACCGCGAGCGTCAGGAATGCGGCCTCGGCCGGAATCCGGAGCTCGACGAACTCGGCGTTGTCGGTGAAGGGGCCCTTGCTCGCCGAGGCGACGACGTTGCCGGCGCCGTCGGTCATGATCACGTGGCAGTTCACCGTGCCGGCGGGCTGGAGCGAGCCCTCCCCGGCGTACACCGAGAAGAAGGAGATGTTCTCGGCGCCGTGGGCCTCGCGCAGGCTCGCCAGGTCGAAGGTGATGCCCGCCGACGCGTGCACGCCGACGCCGCGGCTGACCTCGCCGAGCGGTCCGAGGCCGATGCGCCCGTACGGCGTCCAGTCCGCCTCGGCCGCGCGCAGGATCAGATCCCAGCCGTTGGCATACGATTCGCCGAGCGGGAACTCGAAGACCTCGCCCTCCGTGCTGATGACCTGCGAATCCGCGAGCATCAGGAACGTGCTGTCGATGAAGTCGTAGCCGAGCGCCTCCTGGGTGTCGACCGGCTTCGGGTTCTCGCCGTCGGTGTCCGTGACGGTCCCGAGGTGCGCGGTCCCGAAGAGCCCCGTGTCGATGTCGATGCCGAGGTTGAACGGATCGGGCGGGTTGTCGGCGGTGCCGTCGCCGCCCGCCGCGATCTCGCCGAGATCCACGAAGTCGAGCACGAGGACCGAGAGATCCTTCCGCATGTCGTCGAACGTGACGCTGATCGTCGCCTTGCCGTTGCCCCGCGCCGTCACCAGGCCGGCGGCATCCACCTCCGCGACGGCCGTGTTGTCCGATGCGTACGCCGCCTGATCGGTCACATCGATCTCGAAGCCGCCCATGGCGGTGATCCCGCGCACGGCAAGCTGCAACTGGTCATCGACCCGCAGCGTCGCGAAGCCGGTCGAGAGGGCCAGGTCCGCGAACGAGAGATCCATCGTGCGATCGATGATGACCGCCTGGGCGAAGCAGCCGTGGTCCCCTCCGATGCCGTTGGCGGCCGCACCGGTCGCGAACGTGAGGAACTGGGCGTCGGCGGGAATCTCGCCGCTCATGATCTCGCCGCGGTCGCGCATGTTGAGCAACTGCCACTCTTCGAGCACGTCGCCGGCGGTGCTCGCGATCACGTGCACGTTCACGTAGCCGTTGTTCATCTGGCCGGCGCCCTCGCCCGCCACGGTGAAGAAGTGCTTGACCTTGTCGGCGCCGTACTGGGCGCGGAGGCTCGCCAGGTCGAACGTGATGCCCGCCGAGGCGTGGATCCCCAGGCCGTTCGTGTAGGTCCCGCCCGTGCCCATGTTGAGGTAGTCCGGGCCGCCCGGCTCCCTGCCGTTGAGCAGGATCTCCCAGCCGTTGGCGTTGGCATCGCCGCCCGGGAACTGGTATTGGAGGCCGCCCGAGTGAATGGTCTGGTAGTCGGACAGCATCAGGAACACGGAGTCGATGTGGCTCGGGTCCGCGATCGCCTGCGGGTTGTCGCCGGTGTTGACCACGTTGGCGTCCAGGCGGGCGTATCCCCACTCGCCGGTATCGGGATTGATGCCGAGCACGCCGTCGATCGGCGGCATGGCAAGCCCGTCGCCGCCCGCCATGATGCCGCCGAGGTCCACGCCGACGACGAAGACCAGCGTCTCTTCCATGCCGCCGTTCCGCACGGTGAGGGACGCGGCGCCCATGGCTATGCCGGTGACGACGCCGCTGTCCGTCACTTCGAGAATCGTCGGGTCGCTGACCGTGTAAGTGGTGCCGGCCGAGGCTTCCTCGATGGTGAGCTTGGCGCCGTAGAGGACCATGTTCCCGGTGACCGTCAGGGCGGTCGGCGAGCCGCCGCACAGGACGACCGGCGGGCGGCTGACCGCCATGCTCGCGAGCGAGCCGTCGAGCGGCGCCGCGGTGATGCGGGCCTCGGCGAAGTTGCCGTGATCGCACCAGTCGACGCTGTTGGCGGCGCCGGTCGCGAGCGTCAGGAAGAGCGCCGTGTCGGGAATCGCGATCTGGACGAAGCGCGCGCGGTTGGGCGTGCAGTGCCAGACCATGGAATCCATCACCCCCGTTGCGTCGCACAGGATGACGTACAGGTTGACGTCCAGCGTGCCGCACGCGTCGCCGCCGATGACCGACGAGAAGTACTTGACGGCATCGTTGCCGTGCAATCCCCGCAGCGCGGCGAGATCGAACGTGACGCCGGCCGAGCTGTGAATGCCGACGCCGGTCGCGTACGTCACCTCGTTGACCAGGACCGCCGGCAGATCCGGGCTGCGGTTCTTGGCGATCACGTCGTAGCACGAGCCCACGGCATCTTCCAGGGCGAAGTCGAACGTGATGTCCGTCGTGGTGATGGGGATCGTCGGCGCGGTCATGATGAAGACGCTGTCGACGTACGGCGACTCGGTGACCTCCGCGAGCGCCTCGCCCGTGTCGAGGTACCCGAGGAGCTGGATCTGGCTGAAGACCCCGGTGTCCGCGTTGATGCCGAGGTTCTCGATGGGCGCGTTGCCCGAGCCGTCGCCGCCGCCGACGAGATCGCCGAGGATAATGTCGGCCGCTCCCGCCGTCGCGACGAACAGCGCGCATACCACGCAGCAGATGACAATGGTCTTCATAACTCCATCTCCTTGCACGCCGAACTTGTGACGCAGGTACAACCTCGAACCCTGTACATTCGATCGTACAGCAGAATGAACGCCGTTACAACCTCGGGACCGCGTACCCGATCGCCTCGAGATGTTGCTGGAAGTCGGCCGGGAGGCCGGCGGGCGGGGCTTGCGTGTCACGCGCGGCGTACCTCAGCATGTTGCGAAGAAGGCGCTCCGCCGCCGGATGGGTCCCGAGGTTCTCCCGCACGGCGAGCGCGTTGATGACGAACGTGCCCGCCCCGAACCCGTAGACCGCCGTGAAGAGCCCCGATGAGTAGCCGATCGCCGCGTTGATCGCACCGGCGACGGCCTCCTCGGGGGGCTCGATATCGACGAAGGCCGCATCGGGGATGAGCTCGCGGTAGTACGTGTAATCCATGAGCCCGCCCGCGGGAAGCCCCTCGAAGATGGGGTGCGCCTTGGCCCACTCGTCCTTGTGATAGAGCCACGAGGGGAGGCCCGCCAGGGCGCCCTTGCGCGCAAGCGGCAGCCGGCCCACGGGATCGTCCTTCGTCGCCAGAACGCTCGGCGTCAGGAAGACGGCGCCCGCGCCGCGGGCCACGCGGCGCGCAAGCTCGATGAGATCGGCCTGCGGCGGCGCCGCCGCGCCCGCGACGAGAATCGTCTCGCGCCGCGCGCCGTCGGACTTCGCAAAAAGGCGCACCGCGATCTTTCGCCCCGCGAGGAACTCGGCCAGGCCGGCGTCATCGCCGAGAAGCACGACCTCCGCCGGGACGGGCGGCATCGCCGCGGCGTCATCGAGGTAGAGCTCCGCTTCGCCGCCCGCCGCCGCGGCTCCGTTCTCGAACGATGCGAGGAACCGGTAGCGGCCGGGCGCTCCGCGCACGACCACCTCTTCGGCGAAGAAGGGCAGCACCATCGGCGGCTCCGCGCCCTCGCCCTTTTCCGGAATCGTCACCGCCGCCGTGCGCTCGAAGATGCGCGCGCCCGCGGGGCCCGCAAGGAGAAGACGGACCTTGTACTCGCCCGGCGCGAGGCTGTCCTCGTTCGCGAGCACGGCCTCGAGGCGGACGCGCGCGCCCGCGTACACGTTGACGGGCTCGGCGAAGAGACAGATGCGAAGCGGCGCGAACCCGTCGGCGACCGCGTCGAACGTTCCCGGCTTGAACTCCCTGAACGTCGTCCAGAGCCCCTCGCCCGTCATGCCCTGGTCGACCGTGCCGGTGAGGCTGTAGCCGATGACGCCGGGATTGCTCCTGATGGCATTGAGCCCGAGCAGGCGCTGCGCCGCCATGCGCGCGTTGCTCTGCGCGAAGAAGTCGTCGGGCCGCGGGAAGACCTCCGCGAGATTCCATCCGGCATAGTCCGCCATGAACCGATCGAGCTGCGCGCGGTAGAAGGCGGCATCCTCGACCGCGGTCTTCCCGAGCCGCTCGTAGTGGCGCACCGCCCGGACGAGGTCGACGGCGCTGCCGATGCCGTACTCCGAGATGAACACGGGCACGTGCCCGCCGTTCAACGTCCTGAGCGCGGCTATGATGCCCGCCGTGTGGGGGACGCGCTGATAGGGGTGCTGGTCGCTCAGGACATCCTCCCACTCGGCCGAGCCGGGGTTGCTGAGGGTGCCGATGTTCTTCTCGACGCTACCCCCCGTATACGGCGCGAAGGTTGCCGGATCGACCGTCGCGCCGGGAGCGCACATGCCGTAGCTCCAGGGGCCGCAAGGATTCCGCGTCACATCGAAGTCGGCCGCGGCGTCGTGCGTCGCCCCGCCCGCCGCCGTGATGCGCACGGCGAGCGCGGTCGTGTCCGCGCCGTAGTCGCCATTGCCGAAGCCCACCGCGAAGTCGAGCGTGTCGCCGGCGCGGACCGCGCACGAGCCCCGGAAGCGCGCCCGCGGTCCGCCGTCGCCGATGTTGATCAGGCCATTGAAGAGCGGCTCGCGGTTGCGGAGCACGTGGACGTCGGTCGTGGCGCGCTCGGCGATGCTCGCGAACTCGGCATCGATGTCGACGTCGCCCGCGGCGGGCGCCGTCCACCTGAGGACCGAGTACTCGCCGTTGACGCCGGGGTGCGAGGCGAGCTGTCCGGGCGCCCAGGTGATGCCGAGGGCCTTGATGACGCGCTCCGTGCCGTTTCGCGTGATGCACGGGTCGGTGCGCGCGGACATGCGGCGGATCTCGATTCCCGCCGCGCTGCCGCCGTGCGCGTCCCACCTGCCGCTGTTGAGCATCACCATGCGCGAGTCGTCGAGCTTCCTGAGCGCGGGCAGGAGACCGACCGCCTGGCGGAACACGGCGCCTTCCGGCGTCTCGTTGAGCAGGCCCCACATGACGATGCTCGGGTGGTTGCGGTCCCGGAGCACCATGCCGAGGATCGAGTCCGAGTAGCGCCGCGCGAGCGCGGGCGAGTCGCCCATGCACCAGCTCGCGTAGGCTTCCTCGTACACCATGAGGCCGATCTCGTCGCACAGGTCGAGCTGATAGCGCTTGGCGACGCCGGCGATGAAGCGAATGGCGTTGAAGCCCATGGTCTTGGCGTTGAGAAGGTCGCGCCGCAGGAGATCGGGGTCGTGGGGCAGCTCAAGGCCGATCGGGCAGCAGTTGCCCGTGTGCGAGCACTTGAGGTAGAGGCGCGTCCCGTTCAGGCGGAAGGCGCCGCGCTCGAAGCGGAAGTCGCGGAAGCCGATGCGCGCCGAGCGCTCGTCGGCGGCCGGAATCGCATCCGAGACGACGCGCGCCGTGACGCGGTACAGCGCGGGATCGTTGAGCTGCCAGGGCCGCGGCGCCGGCACGGTGAGCTCCATGGGCACGATGGTCTCGCCCGGCGGCAGCAACCGCGCCTCGTGCGCCCTCGCGCTCGTCTCGCCGCCCTGCGCCGGCGCGATTGCGTAGGTGAAGAAGCACGGCTTCGAGGACGAGGTCGCGTTGACAACGCGCGTTTCGAGGCGCACCGTGCCGGTCGTCCGATCGCCGTGCGCGAAGACGTCGTCGATGCGCACGGCGGGCGCGAGGACCAGCTCCACGGAGTCGATGATGCCGCCCTGGTTCCACGCGCTGCCCGGCGAGTACGGGAGCGCCTTGTTGCGGTGAGGGGTGGCGCCGAGCACGATGCCGTCGATGGGTTCGTGGGTCGGATTGAGGACGCGCACGGCGAGGAGGTTCTCTTCGCCCGGTGTGAGCGCCTCGGTCGCGTCCAGGAGAAACGGCGCCTCGCCGCCTTCGTGCGCGCCCAGGCGCGTGCCGTTGAGCCAGACCTCGGCCGTGTAGTCGACCGCCCAGAAGCGAAGGAGCGTTCGGCCCTCCGGCCGCTCGTTGCGCGGCGCGGTGAACGTCCGCCAGCACCACGCGACGCCGTGGCAGCCGGGGAAGGCGTCCTGGATGATCCACGGGACCTCGGTGCGCGCGGCGTCCGGCCGCGCCGCGCGATACCATTCCTCGGCGCGGCCGGCGTTGCGCGGATCCGGCGCGAGCAGCCACGCGTCGCCGTCGAGCGAGACCACGGATGCGGGGTCGGCCGGCGCGGCGCCCGGGAGGGCGGCTGCCGGCGCGAAGAACGCGGCGAGAAGACAAGAGAGCATGCGACCTCCTTGGCGGCGCCGCGCCGCCTACATGCGCGCCTCGACGTCCGGAATCGTGGTTCGCTCTTCCTCGGTCACGGCGCGCAGCGAACGATACGCACCGGTGCGGATGTCCCAGAGGCGCAGCGCCGCGACCGCGAAGCTCGAGAACAGCCACACGGCGGCGATCACGGCCAGCGCGAACTCCTTGCTCGTCGCCTCCATTATCGCAAGACCGAGGAGCGGTGCAAAGGCGCCGCGGACGCCGGTCGCGGCCACGTGGATGGAGTGGAACGCTCCGACGTCTTCGTTGCCCGCGAAGCGGATCGTGGAGAGGCTCCAGAGCACCGTCACGCCGCCCATGGCGATGCCGAAAAGGCCGAAGCCGGCGTACAGGAGCACGAGCCGCCAGACGCCCCCGGCGCCGGCCGCGCCCAGGAGGGCGAGCGGGAAGAAGGTCAGGAGGAAGAACATCGCGGCCGAGAGCCGATGCGGCGTCGAACGGTCGAAGAGGCGGCCGAAGAGCGGTATGGCGAGCGCGAGGCAGGCCAGATACACGCCGCCGCGCGCAAGGCCGATGGTCGTATACGAGAGCTCGAGATCCTCGACGAGGAAGAGCGGCACGACGGGCATCGCCATCATGTAGGCGGCGCCGTAGATCATGAAGGCGATCTCGAACCTGAGGAAGTCCTTGCGCGCGCGCAGGAGCGGAACGACCTGCGCCAGCGGCCCGAAGAGCAGGGACGGGCTCAGCCGCACCGGGACCTTGGCGCCGTTCCTGGCCGTCCGGATCGTCGCGAGATGCAGGATCCCGACGAGGCACAGGAGCGCCGCGGCGCCGAAGAGGTGGCGGTAGCCGATGGGGTTGCCGTCCATGTAGAAGCCGGCGCCCGCGGCGACCAGCGCGCCGAGCGCGGTGCGCAGCGCCGTGGCGACGCCGAAAAGCCGGCCCGTGCGGCGCGGGGCTATGTGCTGCTGGAGCGCGCGGTTCTCGGTCGTGTAGGTGAGCGACATGAAGATATAGTAGAAGAGGAAGAGCGCGAAGAGGTGCGGCATCGACGCAAGGAAGAAGCCGGTTGCGACCGCCAGGCCGCAGCCGAGCGCCGCGACCCTGAGGACCTTGCTCTGATCGCGGCCGGTGAGGACTCGTCCCCACCAGAGCGAGGTCAGGTTCGCGAGGGGGTTGGCCATCGTGAGGAGCGTGACGCCGAGCGCGCTCGCCATGAGCCCCTTGACCGCGATGACCTCGCCGAGCTGAAAGATGCCGCTCGCCGCGCCGACGAGCATCGAGTACGTCACGAACTTCCCGGCCGCATGAGGCGACCTGCCCGCCGCGCGATTCATGGGAGTGCTCGTCGTGTTCGCATCGCCGACGCGTGCCACCCGGATACCCGCCCGAGCCGCTGCCGTTCCGCGCGGGGCACACCCCCGCAGGGTAACGACCTACGGTATCGCATTCCGGCGGACGCCGCCACGCGGGGAGTTGACCGCGCCGAGCCGGCATAGGAGGATGAAGCCTCGACGGCAGACGGAGGCAAGCGGCATGGCGCGGGCATTCACGCGGCGGACGTTCACGAAGACGGCGGCGGCGGGCGCGTGCGCGCTTGGGCAGGCGGGGTGCGCCGCCGCGCGAG
>JBFZCA010000088.1:0-6253 GCA_041308205.1 Planctomycetota bacterium
CCGCCGGGAGGCCCCGGCGCCGTACGGCGCGGGCGCGCGGATCCCTACTCGGCGAGCACGTCCACGAGCTTCAGCACCTTCCACTCGGGCTGCCAGCCGTGCTCGATGTGGCCGACGCCGCCCGCCTTCGTGACCATGAGGTACGCGGGCAGGTTGAGAATGCCGTACTTCTTCATCCAGGCGCGGTCGACGAGCGCGCACGGGAAGGGCAGCTTCGCCGTCTCCACGAACACCTTGGCTTCCTTCGCGAGACGCTCGTCGTAGCTGTAGTTGTACACGGCGCCCAGGACCGCCACGCCCTTGGCCTTTGCCGCCTCGGCCGCCTTCTTCACGATCGGCAGCGAGAAGCCGACGCCGTCGTGCCCGGGACGAATCACGATGACGAGGGCCGGCGTGCCGGCGAGCTGCGCGCTCTTCACGGGCGCGCCGTTCGTGTCGGTCGTGTCGAGCTCGAACGCGGGATTCTTGCTCGCGGCCGCGGCCTTCTTGACGGCGGCGGGATAGTCCGCCTGCTCCTTGACCGCCTCTTCCTTCAGCATCTTCTCGAGGTGCGCCACGATGTCGGCGAACTTCTTGGCGTGCTCGGGATGCTCCTTGCTCGTGCGCAGCCCCTCGAAGAACTTCGAGGTCTTGAGGATGTCGACGTTCCGGAAGCCCCACTCGACGGCCTCTTCGAGGTGGTCGAGGGCCTCCTCGTAGGTGTCTTCCTCGTCGGTCGGCGTCACGCACGCGTAGGCGGCGGCCAGGCAGTAGGACGCCTCGGCGTCCTCGGCCACGAATTCCTTCAGGATGTCCTTGCCGCCCTTGATGACCAGGCCGTAGTTGCCCTGCTGGAGCCAGCGGTCGAGGTTGCGCATCTTGTTGAAGTACGCGACGAGCTGCTCGCCGGAGAGCTCGCCGGGATCGCTCTTGACCGCCGCCGAAGCGACCGCCGCGCAGGCGACGGCAATGCCGAGACCGAATGCCACCATCTTGTTCATGCGCCTTTCTCCTCTCCGCAGGGAGCCGCCGCCGGAACCCTCCCCCCTTCCTGCCGACGGCGCGCGAACGCACGGGGTTCGGGATCCGCTGCCGTACGGGCTGTATTTTACCATGCGGGGGGAGGCGCAACAACCGGCGAAGAGGGCGCGCCGTTACACGCTCGCGCGTTCTCCGAGCGCCGGGACGCCATTGACGCCGCTGGCGGCGGCGGCGGCGGCGTGACCGGGGCCGGGGCCGGCGTGGCCCGCGCGCATCAGCTCGAGGATGCGGGCCGTGACGTGATCGACCTCGCACACGTGCCGCGAGATCCCGCGCACGAGCTCGCGCCGCTCCGAGTCGAACGTCTCGACGGCGAGCTCATCCAGAAAATCGCGCAGGACGGGCAGCGATGCGGAGAGCTTCCGCGCGCATTCGGCCAGCGATTCCTCCCGGGCGCGCTCGAGCAGCACGTCGTTCGTCACGTCCTGGAACACGTAGAGAGACCCCAGGTCCTCGCGCATGACGTTCCGGACGGGCGCGCACTCGACGCGCAGCATCGCGTTCGCCTTCGTGCGCAGCGCTATGCGTTCCCGATCGTGCCCGAGAGAGTACAGGCGGACGAGGGCTTCCCGCGGCTCGGCGCAGCCGGCCGAGATCGCCTCCCACAGCGCATCGGCCGGCGTGCGCAGGAAATCCTTCTCCTGGAAGCCGAACATCTCGCCCACGACGCGGTTCACGCCGAGCACCTCGCCGTTCTTTCCCACGGCCGCCCGGCCCTGGCCGCCCGCGTGAAAGGCCGCCATGAAGAGTCCGCGCGTGTGCTCGGTGTCGCGGAAGAGCTCCTGGAAGCGGGAACGCGTCCGCGCCGCGTGCCGCACGTGGATGCGCCACACGACGACGAGCGCCGCGGCGACGATCGCGACGCCGATGCCAACGCCGATCGCAATTGCGGAAAGCACACGCACCTCCGTGGCGACAACCGCCCCCAACCGCGCCGGGCGCGGCGGTGCGCCCGGCCGCCATCGCAAGCATACAATCATCCGGGCCGGGGCGCCGGGCTGCCCGCCCGTGTCGCGCCGCCGCCCGCGCGAGGCGGGTTACCGGAAGCGCCGCGCCCGCCTGGCGCATTCCCGGCCCGTGAGGTATCGTGAAGTTTCAGGGCGGCGCCGCCGGCCGGCGCACGCGGAAGGAGCAACACCAATGCACCACCCCCGCAACGTTCGCACCCGCATCGCCTGCGCCGCCGCGCTCTGCGCGCTCGCGGCCCCCGCCCCGCTCCCGGCCGACGAGGGCATGTG
Source organism: Planctomycetota bacterium (assembly GCA_041308205.1). GTDB lineage: Bacteria > Planctomycetota > UBA8108 > UBA8890 > UBA8898 > UBA8898. The sequence continues at coordinate 2,259 of JBFZCA010000088.1, forward strand.
GCTCTTCAATGCGCTGCCCGCGGCGCGCCTGCAGGCGCGCCACGGCTTCACGCCCTCCGCCGAGTGGACGAACCGCGTCATGCGCAGCGCCTGCCGCCTCTCGAGCGGCGGCTCGGGCTCGTTCATCTCGCCCGACGGCCTCGTCCTGACGAACCACCACGTGGGCGCGAGCGTGCTCCTCAAGCTGAGCACGCCCGAGCGCAACCTCCTCCAGGACGGGTTCGTCGCCCGGACGAGCGCCGAGGAGCTCGCGTGCCCCGACCTGGAGATCATCGCGCTCGCGCAGATCGAGGACGTGACCGCGCGCGTCAACGCGGCCGTGCCCGCGGGCGCGGATGCCGCGGCCGCCTTCGAGGCGCGCCGCGCCGCGATGGCGCGGATCGAGCAGGAGTCCCAGGACGCGACCGGGATGAAGAGCGAGGTCGTGATGCTCTATCGCGGCGGCCTGTTCCACCTCTACCGGTACGCGCGCTACGACGAGGTCACGCTCGTCATGGCGCCCGAGGAGGCGATCGCCTTCTTCGGGGGCGATCGGGACAACTTCGAGTTTCCGCGCTTCGACCTCGATGTGTGCATCTTCCGGGTGCACAAGGACGGCGCGCCCGCGCGGATCGAGCACTACCTGCCCATCCGGCGCGCGCCGCTCGCGGAGGGCGAGCTCGTCTTCGTCGCCGGCCACCCCGGCTCGACGCAGCGCCTGTACACGCTCGACCACATGCGCTTCCTGCGCGACGTCGAGATACCGTTCCGCCTGACGGAGCTCAACCGCCGCGAGGTCGCCATGCAGCAGTTCTCGATGCGCGCGGCCGAGAACGCGCGCGTCGCGCGCGACGACCTCTTCGGCGTCCAGAACTCGCGCAAGGCGATCCGCGGCATCCTGTCGGGGCTGCTCGACCCGCCCGTCCTGGCCGCGAAGGCCGCCGGGGAGGCCGCGCTCCGCGCCAGGGTCGCCGCCGACCCCGCCCTCGGCGCCTCGCTCGCGGACTGGGACGCGATCTCGCGCGGGCTCGATGCGCTGCGCGGCTTCTACGGCGAGCACCAGATGCTCGAGACGGGCCTCGCCTTCTGGTCGCGGCTGTACGGCCACGCGCTCACGCTCGTCAGGCTCGCCGCGGAGAAGGAGAAGCCGAACGAGGAGCGCCTGCCGGGCTACCGGGAATCCGACATGCCGACGCTCGAGCTCAAGCTGTACTCGCCGGCGCCGATCCCGCCGGCGCTCGAGCAGGCCAAGCTGGCGCATTCGCTCGCCGTCTTCGCGACGGCGTTCGGCGCCGAGCATCCGCTCGTCCGCACGGTGCTCGCCGGCAAGTCGCCGGAGGCGCGCGCGGCCGAGCTGGCCCGCGGGACGACGCTCGGCGGCGCCGATGCCCGCAGGAAGATCGCGGCGGGCGGCGGCGCGGCCATCAAGGCCTCCGCCGACCCCATGATCGTCCTGGCCCGGACCGTGGATCCCTACGCCAGGGCCGTCCGGAAGCGCTACGAGGACCTGTACCAGAGCGTGGAGCGCGAGAGCTACGGGAGGATCGCGTCGGCGCTCTTTGCCATCCACGGCACGAGCGTCTACCCGGATGCCACGTACACGCTGCGCCTCGCGTACGGCACGGTCAAGGGCACGACCGACCTCGGCACGCCGGTGCCGTTCGCGACGACCATCGGCGGGGCCTTCGAGCGCAGCGACGCGGCCGGCGGGCACGAGCCCTACGAGCTGCCGCCGCGCTGGCTCGCCGCGCGCGGGCGCCTTGCCCTCGACACGCCGTTCAACTTCATCTGCACGGCCGACATCATCGGCGGCAACTCGGGAAGCCCGGTGCTCGACCGCGACGGGAACCTCGCCGGCGTGATATTCGACGGCAACCTGGATTCCCTCATCTGGGACATCGTGTACGTCGAGGATCCCGGCCGCGCCGTGGCCGTGGCCGCGCCGGCGATCCTGGAGGCGCTCGCGAAGGTGTACGGCGCGGATGCGCTCCTGCAGGAGCTCGCGCCCGGCATACGATAGCGGCCGGAACGGCCGCCGGCGCGGAGACACGGCGTGGAGATCACGACCCAGACGTTTCTGCTGCTCGTGTCGATGGCCTTCGCGTGCGAGTTCATCGACTCCGCCGCGGGCATGGGCTACGGCACGATTCTCGCGCCGCTGCTCATCATGATGGGATTCGCCCCCCACGCGGCCGTGCCCGCGGTGCTGATCTCGCAGGCCTTCGGCGGGCTCGCCGCGTCGATCTTCCACCACCGGTTCGAGAACGTGTCCTTCGCCAGGGATTCGCGCGACCTCAAGGTGGTCTTCGTGATCAGCGCCCTGGGCATCGTCGCGACCATCGCCGGCGCGCTCGTCTCGGTGAACCTGCCGGCGGCCGCGCTCAAGACGTACATCGGGGTTCTCGTCACGATCATGGGCATCATCGTCCTCCTCAACCGGCCGACGGCGTTCGCGTGGAAGAAGATCGTGGGCCTGGGGCTCGTGAGCGCCTTCAACAAGGGAATCTCGGGCGGCGGCTTCGGCCCGGTCGTCACCGGCGGGCAGATCATCGCCGGCGAGCGGCGCCGCGCCGCCGTGGGCATAACGACGCTCGCGGAGGTGCCGATCTGCATCTGCGCCTTCGCGGCCTATCTCGCCGGGCGCGCGGCGAACGAGGCGCAGGGGCGCGTCCTCGACATGCCGGTCGCGGATTTCTTCCGGACGATGTTCTCCCCCGGCATGCTCCCGTGGGAGCTCATGCTGGCGCTCATCATCGGCGCGACGCTCGTGACGCCGTTCGGAGCCTTCACGACGCGCGCGCTGAAGCGCGAGGGCGCCCACCGCGTGATCGGCGGCCTCATGCTTCTCGAGGGCGCGTACACGATGATCATTCTCCTGGGGTGACCCATGCGAAACCTCCCCCGCCTCCTCGTCCCGTGCCTCCTCGCAATGTGCTGCGCCGCCGCGCCGGCTGCGGGGACGCGCGTCTTGACCGTCGTCTGGGACCGGGAATCGATTGCGACCGTGGACCCGTACGGCGTCTATCCGCGCATGGCGCGCCTTGCAGGCGGCGACATTCTGTGCGCCTTCGACGCGCAGGGGAAGACCTGGGTGAGGCGCAGCGCGGACAGCGGCCGGACCTGGGGCGCGCGCGTTCTCGCCGCATCGTGCGCCCACGGCGCGGCGACGAACGGCGAGCTGCTCGTCCTGCCCGGCGGCCGCATCCTGCTCCCCTACAACGAGCGGCCGAGCGACGGAATCCACCCCTTCGCGATCCGCCTCGCGGCGAGCGACGATGACGGGAACACGTGGCGCGACTGCGGGGAGGTCTATCGGGCCGGCGCGGAATTCGAGAACGGGTGCTGGGAACCCGCGGCGGTCGCGCTCCCCTCGGGCGAGATCCAGCTCTTCTTCGCGAACGAGGGGCCGTACCGCGCGACGAGCGAGCAGGAGATCACGCTGCTGCGCTCGCGCGACCGCGGCGCGACCTGGAGCCCGCCCGAGACGGTCAGCGTCCGCAAGGGGTGCCGCGACGGCATGCCCGTGCCGCTCGTGCTCGCGGGCGGGAAGGGCATCGTCATCGCCATCGAGGACAACGGCCTTGCGGGCGCGTTCAAGCCCGTCATCGTCCGCACGGAGGCGGCGCGGAACTGGAAAGGCGCGGCCGCCGGCGCGGCGAGCCCGCGGCGCGAGGGCGCGCTCAGGCACCCGCTCCCGCCCGAGGTCTACGCGGGCGCGCCCTACATCCGGCAGATGCCGAGCGGCGAGACGATCCTGTCCTGCCAGAGCGACGAGGGCGGCCGCGCGAAGCCGCAGATGGTCGTCTACGTCGGCGATGCCGCCGCACGGAACTTCGACGGCAGGTCCGTCCCGTTCGATCAACCGCTCGACAAGGGCGTGTTCTGGGGTTCGCTCCTCATCAAGGACGCCGCGACCGTGACGGCCGTCGCGTCCCTGCGGGGCGGCGGCGTCACGGCGATCGACGGGCGCCTCGGAACGACGCCGTGCGAGGCGTGCGCGCGCGGACAGGGCCGCG
>JBFZCA010000089.1:0-8982 GCA_041308205.1 Planctomycetota bacterium
AGCCACGCCACGGCGCGCGACCTCGCGGAGCTGTGCGGCGTCGCGGCGGAGCGCATCTGGGTCATCCCCCTGGGCATCGACCCGCGCTTCGGACAGCCGGCGCCCGAGGATGCCGCGCGGGCGCCCGCCGCGCCGGGAAGCGACCGCCGCTACGTCCTGTATCCGGCCGGCACGCTCGAGCCCCGCAAGAACATCGACAACGTCCTGCGCGCCTTCGCCCGCGCGTTCCCATTGCCGGGCGCGCGGCCGCATCTCGTCATCACCGGCGTGGGCGGCCTTCCCGGGCGCAGCGCAGCGCTGGCGCACGCGCTGCGCATCGGCGAGGACGTCCGCTGTTGTCAGGCCGACTATCCCGGCGGCGTCGCCGCCCTGATGCGCGGGGCGTCGTGGGGCCTGTACCTGTCCCTCTACGAGGGATTCGGCCTGCCGGTGCTCGAGGGCATGGCGTGCGGCATGCCGCTGCTCGCATCCGACGGCTCGTCGATCCCGGAGGTCGCGGGCGATGCGGCGCTGCTCGTGAACCCGCGCGACATCGAGGCGATCGCGACCGGCATGCGCACGCTCCAGGAGAACGGCGCGCTTCGGGCCGCGCTTGCCGCGAAGGGACGCGCGCGCGCGGCATCGCCGGCCTTCGCGTGGGAGCGCGCCGCGCGCCAGCTCGCGGCCGCGTACCGGGATGATGCCGCGGCCTTCCGCGCGGAACCGGATCCCTGCTGCAGGCTATAGGCTACCGCCTGCCGCCGACCGCCTCTGTTGAATTCCCCCCGCTCCTTCGGTACACTGGCCGCCCTATGAAGCGTGTCGATGCGGTTCCATTCGCGCCCCCGCCGCGCGCGAGGGTACGCTGATGGACGCCGGCTCCATCGACGCCGCGAAGGGCGTGCGCGCCCTCGCGTCCATGCGCCTGCTGCAGGCCCACCGCGCGGTCCTGTCCTTCCTCGTGCCGCGGCACCGCAAATGGCTGTGCGCGCTCGGCGTGACGATGCCGTTGCTCGCCGCGTTCGAGACGGCCGTGCTCGGTTTCATCGCGCTGTACGTGTCGGCCGTCAGCGATCCGGATGCCTTCTTCGTCTCGGGGATCGCCGCGCGAATTCGCGACGCCGGCATCCCCGTGCCCGAGGACCGCCGCACGCTGATCGTCTCCTTGAGCGCGCTCGTCGTCGCGTGCGTCCTCGTCAAGAACGCGTGCGTCAGCCTTTTCCACTACGCCATCACGAAGATCTCCGAGTCGATCAGCGCGCACTTCGGCACGCGGTTCCTCCAGGGCGTGATCGCGATGCCGTACGAGTGGCACATCGCCCGGAACTCGTCCGACCTGGCCACGGCGCTGTACTGGCGCGAGATGATCGGCACGGGGCTCATCAGGAATTCCCTGCAGATTCTCTCCGACATCGTGCTGATCGTCTTCCTGTCCCTGATGCTGATCATCGTCAGGCCGGTCCTGTCGCTGGCGGTGATCGCCGCGGCCGGCGCGAGCGGGTTTCTCATCTTCCGCTGGATCGGGCCGCATCTCGACCGCAAGTCCAACGCCTACCGCGACCACCTCGTGTCGATCAACCGCGAGGCGCTCCAGATCCTCGGGGGCATCAAGGAGATCAAGCTCTTCGGCGCCGGCGTCAGGCTCCGGAGCGCCGTGGCGCGCATGCTCGATCTCTCGACGGTCCAGGCCAAGCGCAGCCTCCTCGTGCGGCTGCCGCGCGACCTTCTGGAATTCCTCGGCATCGCCGTCCTCGCGGGCGCGGTCGCGGGCATGACGCTGCAGGGGGATGCGTCGCCCGCGGGCGTCACGGGCACCGTCACCCTGCTCGCGATCACGGCGTGGCGCGTGCTGCCGGCGATCACGCGGGTGGCGAACACGCTCTCGGAATCGCGCGTCGCCCTGCCGATGGTCTCGCAGGTCATCGGCCACCTGGAGCGGTTCCGCGAGGAGGAGCGCCGCGCCGCCCGGCGCGCCGAGCCCTCGTCTCCCGTGCGCTTCACGTCGTGCATCCGGTTCGAGCACGTCTCGTTCGCGTACGAGGGGCGCACGGCGCCCGTGCTCGTCGATGTCGACTTCGGCATCGCGAAGGGCCGGACGGTGGGCATCGTGGGCTCCTCCGGCGCCGGCAAGAGCACGCTCGCCGACCTGCTGAGCGGGCTTCTGGCGCCCACCGAGGGCCGGATCCTGATCGATGCGACGCCGCTCACCGATGCCGGCCGGGCCGAGTGGATGCGCATGATCGGCTACGTGTCGCAGGCGCCGTTCATCTCCGACGACACGCTGGCGGCCAATATCGCCTTCGGCGAGGCGGAGGACAGGATCGACCGCGACCTGGTGGCGTCATGCTGCGCCCAGGCGCACCTCCAGGAGGTGGTCGCGTCGCTTCCGGACGGCATCGACTCGGGGCTCGGCGAGCGCGGCGTCGGGCTGTCCGGCGGCCAGCGGCAGCGGGTCGCCATCGCCCGGGCGCTGTACCGCCGCCCGCAGGTCATCATTCTCGACGAGGCGACGAGCGCGCTGGACGAGGCGAGCGAGCACATGATCCGCGACACGATCGGAAGCCTGCACGGGACGGTGACCATGCTCATCATCTCCCACCGGCTCAGCACGGTGCGCGCGTGCGACAAGCTGCTGTGGATCGAGAACGGCCGGCTCAAGATGTTCGGCGATGCGCCGCTCGTGATGCGCGCCTACACGGGGCCGGAGTGAGCGCGGCCGGCCGCGAGGGTCAGGGCGCCGGGACGAGATCCGCGAGCGACTCCACCAGATCCTCGTCGCCGCCCGCGACGAGCAGCAACGCGAAGGCGACGAGGACCTCCTCGGCCGTGAAATTGCAGTGGCCGAAGCGCGCCACGGCGAGCCCGGAGAGGTACGTTTCCTCCGAGCCCTGGAGCCGGCATTTCTCCTCGTACAGGACCTGATGCTCGAAGGGCACCTGCGAGTCGTAGAGGGTGTGGATCGTCACGAGCGGCCGCACGAGCGCGCCGGTCGTCGAGTAGTGCGCGCGCATCTCCTCGACCGCGGCGCTCTCCGCGGCCACCCGCACGACGGCGGCGTTCAGCGCGTCGTCGTCGTCCGAGCCCGCGTAGCGCGTCGCGAGATTGTCGAAGGGGAATCCCCCGAGCATCTCCACGGCGTCCAGGAGGTTGACGATGCCGTACCTGAGGAAATCGCGCACGCAGACCTCGGCGGTCGCGAGAAAGTCGCTCGGATCGACCTGGAGGTCCGCGGTGCGCGCGAGCTGGTCGAGCGCGCCGCGGCGCGCCGGATCCAGGATCGCGGGCCGCACGACGGTCTCGTAGTGGGATGCCCACGAGGCGACGAGATCCGGCGGCGGGGCGAAGGGGTCGCCGGGAATGAGGCCCGAGAAGAAGTACTCGAAGAGCACGCGGGCATCGCCGAAGTACCGCATCTGGTACTCCCAGTCGCCGATGGGGCCGCACGCCGCCAGGCCGCCCGTGAAGACCGCCGGGTGGCCCTCGACGAGCAGCGTCGTGATGAGGCCGCCCTCGGAGGCCCCGGTCACGTAGATCTTCACCGGGTCGCCCTGCAGCTCCTCGAATATCTCCACGAGATCGAGGATGTCGGCGATGCCCTGGCGGACCGCGAGCCCCGTCTTCGAGTAGCTGTTCGTGGCGAAGGCGAACCCCAGGCCCGTGAGGAGGTCGGGAAGGTAGAAATCGCCGAAATGCATCTGCTCCTCGGGAATGCCGACCGGCTCGCCGGCATCCTGGAACCCGTGGGCCCAGATGATCAGGCGTCCGTTGTACGCCGCGGCGGGCGGCATGCAGATCCGGTAGTGCGAGCCGCTTGCCTGAATGCCGTCCTCGCATCCGCCGGCGCCGTAATCGCACGGCGCGAAGGCGTCGCAGGGCAGGGCGTCGCCCGTCGGATCGATGCCGCACGCCGAAAACGGCGGAGGCGGGGCGTTGCCGTGCGCGAAGAGGAAGGCAAGCGTCGTGATCGCATCGGCGATGTCGACGGCGCCGTCGTCGTTCGCGTCCAGGGCATCGCGGCAAGGCGCCGTCGCGTCCCCGAGGAACAGGACGCCCAGGATCTTGACCGCATCGGCGATGTCGACCACGCCGTCGGCGTTCGCGTCCGCGCGCCGGAAGGGCATGGCGGAGAGCGCCGTCGCGCCCGCGAGCATGCACGCAACGAGCAGGACAGCGGGCTTTCGCATTCGACACCTCGATCGCCGGGCGCTGCGTTCAGACGAGACCTCGACTGTTATTATCAGAGCTGCGCGAAGCGCAGTCAACGCGGCATGGGCAAGGCGTGAGCGGGGGGACCCACAGGGGGCGGACGCCCCCGCGGTTGACAAAGTAGCTACTTGTAGCTACTATAAGGGCATGCGATGCATAGGCGTCAAGGCGCTCAAGAACAAGCTCAGCGAGTACCTGCGGCTCATAGCCGCGGGGGAGAGCATCCTCGTCACCGACCGCGACCGGGTGATCGCCGAGCTGATCCCCCCCCGAGAGGGAAGGAGCCCCCGGAGCTCGGACGCCGTGCTCGCGGACGCGGTCCGCAAGGGCTGGATCACCCCGGCGGCCCTGCCGCCGGGCGCACCTCCTCCCCGCCTGCCCGTCGATACGATCGACGGCATTCTCCGCGGGCTTGCGGATGACCGGGCGGAGCGCTGACCGATGATCTACCTCGACACGTCGGTCGCCCTTGCCCAGCTCCTGGCCGAGGACCGGATCCCTCCGGACAGGCTGTGGAGAGAGCCGCTCGTATCGAGCCGCCTGCTGGCCTACGAGGTCTGGGTGAGAATCCACGGGCGCGATCTGGGGGAATCCCACGGGGACGCGGTGAACGATCTGCTCGGAAGGATCTCCTTCCTCGAGCTCGTGCCTCCGGTTCTCGCGCGGGCGTTCGAGCCGTTCCCGGTCCGGGTCCGCACGCTCGACGCGCTGCACCTCGCCTCCCTGGAGTTCGTTCGGGGACTCGGCCAGGCCGTGGAGCTCGCCACGTACGACCAGCGTCAGATCGAGATTGCCGAACGGCTCGGCATCCCGATCTGCGCCTGGGTCTGAGCGCCGCGCGGGAAGCCGGCCGAGCGGCCCGCGCGCCCCCGCATGTCCCCGCCGCCGCTCGTCGAGTAGAATTGACGGCAGCGCCCGACTGACGGACGCGGCGTGGGGCGGCCGATACGGCGAGGAGGACTCGCATGCGCAGAGCTTCGCGGAGAACGTTCGTGGCCGGCGGCGCGGCGGCGCTTGCGCTCGCGCCCGGGCATCTGCACGCGGCGGGGGCGCAGGATCGGATCGTGCTCGGGATCATCGGGACCGGCGGCCGCGGCACCTGGCTCATGACCGAGGCGCAGCGGCAGGGGTGCGCGATCGGCGCGCTGTGCGATGTCAGCGAGATGCGCCTCAGGTGGGCCGCGGCCCAGGTCGAGGGCAAGCCGCAGGAATTCGAGGACTTCGACCGGCTGCTCGAGCAGAAGGACATCACCGCCGTCATCAACGCGACGCCGGACCACTGGCACCACGATGTCTTCGTGGCCGCGGTGCAGGCGGGCAAGGACATCTACACGGAGAAGCCCTTCTCGCACACCATCGACGAGGGCGCGCACATGGTCGCCCAGGCGCGCGCGACCAAGTGCATCGTCCAGGTAGGCAGCCACCGCCGCTCGGGCGCGCACTGGATTCGTGCACGCGATGCGATCGCCGCGGGCGCCATCGGCAAGCTCATGTGGGCGCGCGTGTTCGACACGCGTTCATGGGTCAGGGAGGATCCCCTCGCGGCGCGGCCCGTCGAGGGCGCGTTGAACTGGAAGAAATTCCTGGGCAAGGCGGCCGACCGGCCGTTCGACCCCCACCGCTACTGGTCCTGGCGCTGGTACTGGGACTACTCGGGCGGCCTCATGACCGATCTGGGGAGCCATCAGCTCGACATCATCAACTGGTTCGCGGGCGCGAAGGGGCCGAAGAGCGTCACGGCTCACGGCGGCGTGTACTTCTTCACGCAGTGGGAGACGCCGGATGTCGTGCACGCCGTTCTGGACTACGGCGGCTTCTCGGCCGTCTTCTCGGCGGGTTTCGTGAACAAGCACGACGGCGTGGGCGCGCGCTTCTACGGCACCGACGGCACGCTCGTCATCACGGACGAGGAGTTCTACGTGATCAAGGAGCACGCCCCCGCCCCGGGCGCGAAGAGCGAGACGTGGCAGCGAACCTACGAGGGCCAGGCGCACCTGGCCAACTGGCTCGACTGCATACGGACGCGCAAGGAGCCGAACGCGCCCGTCGAGGCCGGCAACCAGGCCGTGAACATCGCCCACGCGGCGAACCGCGCGTACCGCGAGGGGCGCCGCATCGCGTGGGATCCGGAAACGCAGTCGATCGCCGGGTAGCGCGGGCCCGGGGCGGAGCGCCGGCCGGACCGCTCAGCGCTTCTTGAAGCGCAGGTAGTACAGGACCGGCACCGCCATGCGGCTCAGGAGCAGCGATGCCACCTCGCCGGCCATGAGGCTCACGGCCAGGCCCTGGAAGATCGGGTCGAAGAGAATGACGCCGGCGCCCGCGACGACCGCGGCGGCCGTCAGGAACATGGGCCTGAACCTGACCGCGCCCGCGTCGATGACGGCCGCATCGAGCGGCATGCCCTCCGCGAGCCTGAGCTCGATGAAATCGATCAGGATGATCGAGTTCCTGACCACGATGCCCGCGCCGGCGATGAAGCCGATCATGCTCGTCGCCGTGAAGAACGCGCCGAGCGCCCAGTGGGCCGGCAGGATGCCGACGAGCGAGAACGGAATCGCCGCCATGATCACGAGCGGCGTCGTGAACGAGCGGAACCACCCCACGACGAGCACGTAGATCAGGACCAGCACGCCCGCGAACGCGAGGCCCAGGTCGCGGAAGACCTCGACCGTGACGTGCATCTCGCCATCCCACTTGAGGCACGTGCGCTCGGGCGCCGTCGGCACCGCCGCCCACGTTTCGGGCAGCCCGGCCGGGAAAGCCTGCGCCAGGCGCTCGCGAATGCCGAGGATCGCGTAGATCGGGCTCTCCTTGCGCCCGTAGACGTCGGCCGTCACGTAGATGACGGGCTGCAGGTTCTTGTGGTGGATCGAGCGCTCGATCACCTTCGTCTCCGCGCGCGCCACCTCGCCGAGGGGCACGAGGCCGTGGGGCGGCAGCGCCGATGCGACCCGCAGCGCGAGCACATCCTCGCGCGAGGCGCGCGCCTCCCGCGGGAGCCTCAGGAAGATCTCGACGTCCTCCTTCTCATCCTCGTCGTGGAGCAGCCCCGCCGCCCGGCCGCGGAGCGCGATGGCGGCGGTGTCGGCGGCCGCGGCGACATCGACCCCGTTGAGCGCCGCCTTCTCCGCATCGATGACGATCTCCTCGAGCGTCTGGTCATCCTCCACGGTCCAGTCGACGTCGACGACGCCCTCGACGCTCTCGAAGATCCCGCGCACCGTCCGCGCCGCCGCGAAGCGCTCGTCCGCATTCGGGCCGTACACCTCGGCCACGATCGTCTGGAGAACGGGCGGGCCGGGCGGCACCTCGGCGATCTTGAGCCGGCAGCCGCTCCGCCGCGCGATCTCCTCGAGGCGCGGCCGCACGCGCGTGGCGAAGTCGTGGCTCTGTGCCGCGCGCCGGTGCTTGTCGACGAGGTTGACCTGCAGGTCGGCGACGTTCCCGCCGCTTCGCAGGAAGTAGTGCCGCACCAGGCCGTTGAAGTTGAACGGCCCGGAGGTGCCCGCGTAGACCTCGATGTCCGTGACCTCGGGCTCGGTGCGCAGCGCCGCCGCCAGCGCGCGCGCGACCTGCGCCGTGTGCTCGAGCGTCGTCCCCTCGGGCATGTCGGCGATCACCTGCAGCTCGCTCTTGTTGTCGAACGGCAGCATCTTGACGACCACCGCGCCGAGCGGCACGAGCGCGACGGCGCCGAGGAGCAGCAGGACGTTGGCCCCGAGGAACACGTTCCGCCACCTCTTGGAGTGAATGAGCGGCCCCATGACCCTGCGGTACAGCCGCGTGAGAAGGTCCTCCTTCTCGCCGGCGTCGCCGCCGTGCAGCGTTCCCTTGAGCGCCGGCCCGCGCAGGATTCGATAGGCGGCCCAGGGCGTGATCACGAACGCGACCAGCATGCTCACGAGCATCGCGCACGACGCGCCCACGGGAATCGGCCGCATGTACGGGCCCATGAGCCCGCGCACGAACGCCATGGGCAGGACCGCGCACACGACCGTGAGCGTCGCGAGGACAAGCGGGCTCTGCACCTCCTGGATGGCCTCGACCGTGACGGCCAGGAGGTTGCGCCCCTTGTTGCGCGCCATGCGGAAGTGCCGCACGATGTTCTCGACGTCGACGATCGGGTCATCGACCAGAATTCCGATCGAGAAGATCAGCGCGAACAGCGTGATCCGGTTGAGCGTGTACCCGAGCAGGTAGAACATCGCGAGCGTCATCGCCAGCGTCACGGGAATGGCGATGGCGACGATGCCCGACTCGCGCCAGCCGAGGATCAGCCAGATGAGGATCGTCACCGACACGACGGCGATGGCCATGTGGAGCAGAAGCTCGTTGGATTTCTCCGCGGCCGTGTCGCCGTAGTCGCGCGTCACCGTCACGTTGACGTGCGCCGGAATACGGTCGCCGCGCAGGCGCTCGACGACCCGCAGCACGTCGCGGACCACGACGACCGCGTTCGTGCCCTTGCGCTTCGCGACCGACAGCGTCACCGCCGGGAAGCTCCCCTCGACGAGCTCCCGGGGAATCTCCGCCGGCCCGCCGGGGCCGAGCGTTTCGCCGAAGGCCGGCCCCGGCTCGAAGAGCACGTAGTCCGACGGCTCGTCCGGCCCGTCCTCGACGCGCGCCACGTTCTCGAGGTACACGGGCTTTCCGGCCGCGACGCCCACGACGACGCGCCCGACCTCCTCGGCGGTGCGGAGCAGCCGCCCGATGTCGATCGCCGCCTCCGCGTTCGCGGCGGCGACCTCGCCGCGCGTCGCGCGCGCGTTCGCCGCGCCGAGCCGCGCGAGCACC
>JBFZCA010000090.1:0-2709 GCA_041308205.1 Planctomycetota bacterium
CGTGAACGTGCGGATGAGGGTTTACGACCGACCCCCAGGTCTCCACCGCCCCCACGAAGTACGGCACCGCCCCCTTGACCCCCGGGAACTGCGCTGCCAGGAAGAGCCGCGTCACCCCGTACGCCGTCCTCACGAGAGTCCCAAGCAGCCGCCGCTCCCTCATGAACCCGCCCCTGAGCACCCGCGGCACCGTGAACACCAACTGCCGGTACGCAAGGTCCGGCAGCACCTCCTCGACCACGTGCGCCGACCACTCGGCCCTCCGCCTCGCCTCGCACGACGGGCACAGCTTCCGTTTGCACGAAAACGGGACCATGTACTCCAGCCGGCAGTCCGGACATCTGACTCGCGCGAACCCGCACGCGAGGTCTCCGCAGACAAGGAACCCCGCAAGCACCCGCCGCCAGTGCGGCCGCCACGGCCCGTACTTCCCCTCGAATCGCTCCTCCCACACGCGCTCGACGGCTTCCCCCCAGTCGCTCACGAGCGCCCAGAGCGGGCTCGCGTCGGCCCGGCGTTGCGTGTAGGCAAGAGCAGGGGCTCCCATGCCCCACCCACTCCCGCAAACGACGTGCCGCGCCGCTCACAGCGGTGCGCGGCGCTGATTCCCACGCGCAATTTATTTCATCCGCGCGCCGGGCCGAGCCTCCGGCCGCCTCTCCCGCGCGGCGCCGCCCCCTCCACGCCGGGACGACCGGCGCCGAGAGCGTATACGTGCCGCACGAGACGCTGACATGGACTTCGCGGCCTCGGCCGGTCGCCGAGGCCGGCGCTGGGTGCAGGCGCCCGCGAAAAGCCATGGCGACCTATCTGCGCCGGCTCGCCGGCGACGCCGCGGCGCTCGGCAAGCAGGAGACGTACCTCAAGGAGCTGCTGATGCAACTGGCGCTCACGCTGCAGACGCCGGTCAGGATGATCGTGGTGGAATCACTTGCCTTTTCCAGTCCGTCCGGACGGCTCACGCGCAGATCCCGGGGATCGAACGCGGCCGTCCGCGAGATGTCGGCCGCGGCAGTCAATCAGCGGCGGCCTCCGGCCGACTCAGCGCGCCAGCGCCTCCCTCGCCTTGGCCCGCGCCTCTTCCTTGCGCGGGTCGCCGGACGGCGGCTCGCCGGCCGCCTTCTCCCAGGCGGCGCGGGCATCCGCGTCCCTGCCGAGCGCGGCGAGCGCGTTGCCGCGCAGGTAATGGATGTGCGCCTCGCGCGCGTCCTTGAGCTTCCCCGTCGCCAGGTTGGCGGGGTACAGGAGCGCGAGATCGAATTCCGCGAGCGCCCCGGCCGCCCGGCCCGCCGCGAGGTGCGCCCCGCCGAGCGTCAGGTGGGCATCCTCGTAAAGATCGTGCACCTCGCGCGCGCCCTCCCAGATCGTGATGCGCACGGAGTCGAGCAACGCCGCCGTTCTCGCGTGGTCGCCGAGCCGGTCGTGGGCGCGCGCGAGCAGCGCTACGAAATCGGAGCGTCCCCGGCCCCCGGCGACCGCGGACGCGAGCACATCGCGCGCGCGTTCGATCGCCGCCCTCCTCGCCTCCTCGGAGGACTCCTTCTCGGCCTGCGCCATGATCACGCGCGCCAAGTCCATCGCCAGGATCGCGTCGGCGGGGTCCGCCTCGTGGCCGCGCTGCAGGTACTCGCGCGCGGCCGCATGGTCGCCATCCAGCGTGAGGCGCACATGCTTGACGCGCTATCCGCGGGCGTGTAAGGTCACTACTGTGGTAAGGCCACGTGGCACCCGGGAGCAGAAGCCATGTCCACTACTCTCGACTCTATGCTCGTCAGGACGCCCACCGTCTGCGGCGGGCGGATTCGAATCGACGGGACGCGCATCACCGTGCACAGAATTGCGACCCTCTACAAACAGGGCCACACCGCGGAGGATATTGTGCAGGCGTACCCGCATCTCGCCCTCGGCCAAGTCTACGCGGCTCTTGCCTACTACCACGCGAATCGCGAACAGATCGAGATCGAGCTTGCGGCTGACGCCAAGCTCTACGACGACCTGTCGGCGCCCGGCGGCAGTCAATGAGCGAAATACGCTTGTACGTCGACGAAGACGCCTCCGAGGGCGCCGTCATCGTCGCCTTGCGCGCCAGAGGCGTCGACGTCGTGACGACGGCGGAAACCGGTCACCTTGGCGCCGCCGACGCCGACCAATTGGCCTGGGCAACCGAGCAAGAACGCGTGCTCTACACGTTCAATGTCCGCGATTTTGCCCGCCTGCATGGCGAGTATCTATCGAAAGGTCTCCGTCATTGCGGCATCGTCGTCCTTCCGGACCAACACTGCTCGACGCGAGAGAAGATACGGCGGGTGGCGCGATTCATACGCTCCAAGACGGCCGAAGATATGGGCGGTCACATGGAGTACCTGTAGCCCGCACATTCCCGCAATTCTCGCCCTGTCGCGTATTCCGCCCAGTCCGGACAGCCATTCCGTTCCATTCCGGACACCTGTTCCGGCGCATTCCGGATAGGTCGGAGCGTAGCGACGCTCAGGTGCACTTCCCCTGCACCTCGGGCGCTCGCGTGTCCTCTCCGAAGATCCGCACAATGAGCTCCGTCAAGCTCAATTGCGTGTTGCCGCGCCAATGCTCGAAAGCCCGAACGCAACGCAGCTGCAGCGTGTTCCCGCCCCACCGGGTCTCTCACGTTCCGTAAGGGTCCTTGTCTACGTGCCATTGCCCATACCCCGGCGGGACGGTCTCGTGCTGTCG
>JBFZCA010000091.1:0-3247 GCA_041308205.1 Planctomycetota bacterium
GGTCCGCTACCGGCCGGAAGGAGGTGTGCAGCCTTGAGACGACGCGGTGCGATGTACATGGCGGCGCTGCTTGTCGCCGCGGCACGGTGCGTCGGGGCCGAGACGGCGCTGATCAAGGCCGGCGCGGTGCACACCGTCAGCGGCGACGTGCTCGCGCCCGGCATGATCCTGATCGCCGACGGCATGATCGTCGAGGTCGGCAAGGAGCTCGCCGCGCCGGAAGGCGCCGCGGTCTACACGGCCGAGGCCGCCGTGCCGGGCTTCATCGACGCGGCGAGCGCGATCGGCGTCGCGTCGCCGCGCGACGAGGAGTCGCGCGAGACGACGCCGCGCGTCAGGATCGCCGATGCGTTCAACGCCGCCGGCGCCGATGTGGCGGCGGCGCGCATGCAGGGTATCACGCTCGCCCGCATCGGCCCCGGCAACCGCAACGTGTTCGGCGGCCTGTGCGCGCTCGTGACCACCTACGGCGCGACGGCGAAGGACTCGATCGTGCGGGACGATGCGGCGCTGAAGGCGTCGCTCGACCTCGAGACGTTGCTCGGCAACCGCTCGTGGGGCTACGGCCCGCCGCGCAGCCCGTTCTTCAGGCGACCGACGACGCGCATGGCGGTCGTGCAGCTCTTCAACGAGACGCTCGACCGCGCCAAGGAGACGCTCGACGGCGTCCGGCCCGCGACGCCGGACTTCCAGACGGTCGGGCGGGCGGTCGCCGGGGAGCTGCCCTTCCACGTCTACGCGCAGACGGCGTTCGACCTGCGCGTCCTGTGCGACGCATCGGCGCGCGTCGGCTTCGCGGCGGTGATCGAGGGCGGCCTCGAGGCGCACCGGGAGCTCGCGGGCATCAAGGCGCGCGGCATGGCGGTGATCCTGACGCCCGAGGCGCTCGGCGCCGAGGGCTTCCTGTCGGGCGCGCGGGTGTGCGCGCGTTCTCCGGCGCTGCTTGCCGGCGCGGACATTCCGTTCGCGTTCGCGACCGCCGGCTCCGGCCTGGAGCCGCTCGCCCTCGGCGCCCTGGCGGTGCGGCACGGGCTTGCGCCGAGCGATGCGCTGCGGGCGCTGACGCTCGCGCCGGCGCGGATGCTCAAGATCGACGGCGAGCGGGGGAGCATCGCGGCCGGCGTCATTGCCGACATCGTGCTGCTCTCGGGCGCGCCGTTCCAGGCGGGGACGCGCGTCGTGCAGGTGATCGGCAGCGGAAAGCTCGTCTTCCCGAAAGGAGGAGGACGCTGATGCGACGAACGATGGTGTGCGCGGCGCTCTGGTGCGGCGTGTGCGCGGTTGCGGCCCACGGGGCCGCGGCGCGGCACGTCACGGCGATCAAGACGAAGGCGGTGGTGGCCGCCGCGGGCTCCGAGATCCCGCAGGGCGTCATCCTTGTCGAGGAAGGCGCGATCACGGCGGTGGACTCGCCGGCCAATCTCCAGATCCCGTGGAACGCGGAGGTGATCGATGCCTCCGACAAGATAGTCGTGCCCGGCCTGGTCGTCGCCCACACGTCCGAGGGGCTCGAGCGCCAGAACGAGAACATGCCGGACGTCCCCGCCATCTCGACGTTCGATGCGATCGATCCGTTCCAGCAGTACTTCAGGCAGGCGCTCAGGGACGGCGTCACCGCGGCGCTCGTCCTGCCCGGCAATGCCACGCGATTCGGCGGCACGGGCACGATCGTGAAGCCGGTCGGCGCGACGGTCGACGAGATGCTGATCCAGCGCCACGTGGGCCTCAAGGTGTCGCTCGCGCCCGCGGGCGGCATGAGCCGCATGGGTCACATGCAGAAGCTGCGCGAGTTCCTGCGGGCGGAGCAGAAGTTCCTCGCGGACTTCCAGACCGCGACGCGGGAGGCCGCGCAGGCGGGACGGCCGGCGCCGGACGAGGTGCCGCTCGAGCACAAGGCCATGGAGGACCTCTTCGCGGGCAGGCTCACGGCCTTCATCTACTGTCAGCTCGCGGGCGATGCGGTCCGCGCGATCGAGCTCATCGGCGAGTTCAAGCTCAAGGCCGTGCTCGTCCTCGGCAGGGAGACCTGGCGCGCGGCGGGCGCGATCGGCAAGGCCAAGCTGCCCGTGATCCTGCCGCCCGACATCGTCTTCTTCGACGAGGATCCCGACACGGGCGAGACCGTCCGGCGCAACCTGCCCGCGATCTTCAGCCAGGCGCGGGTCACCTTCGCGTTCCAGTCGGATTCGCGCAGCATCAACGCGCGCAGCCTGTGGCAGGTCGCCGCCGAGGCCGTCACGCACGGCCTGGGACGCAAGGAGGCGCTCGCGGCGATCACGCTGATTCCCGCGCAGTACCTGGGGCTGGGCCAGAGGATCGGGCAGATCCGGCCGGGCTTCCGCGCGAATCTGCTCTTCCTGACCGGCGACCCGCTCGATCCGCGGACCTGGGTCGACCGCGTCATGATCGACGGCGAGTTCGTGTACGAGCGCGCCAAGGACAAGTTCCTCCAGGAGCTTCTCGAGGGCAAGAAGCAATGAGAGCGTGGATCGCGGTTGTCTGTCTCGGGGCCTGCGCCGCGGCGGCGGACGAGAGCCCGCCCTGGCGCGCCCTGACCGATGTGACGATCGTCACCGGCACGGGCGCGACGATCGAGCGGGGAACGGTGCTCTTTCGCGATGGCAGGATCGAGGCGGTCGGCGAGCGCGTGGACCTTCCCGAGGGCGCGGCGGCGACGAGCGCGAAGGGCAAGGTGCTCATCCCCGGCTTGATCGCGGCGGACACGCTGCTCGGCGCCGGGCCCGGCGATGACGAGCGCTCGGTGTGCGCGGACATCGTCGCCTGCGACGGATTCGAGTACTTCGCGCCGTTCCGCGACCAGCTCGCGAGCGGCACGACGTGCGCCTACCTGAGCGCGGGGACGCGCAGGCTCGTGCCCGGCCAGGGCAGCATCGTCAAGCTCGGCGCGGCGCCCGAGCGCGCGGTCGTGGCGCGCAGCGCGTCGCTCGAGGGCGTGCTGACCGCCGCGGCGCTCGATCCGCCGCCGGTGTTCGCGCCCGCGCCGTACGTGCGGCCCGAGGATCCGTTTCCGCGCGCGGAGCTCCAGCTCCCGCACACGCGCGGGAGCCAGGTCGCGGAGCTGCGCGCGTTCCTGGGAGGCGACGGCGAGCTCGTGCGCGCCGTGCGCGCCAAGGAGCGCGTCTTCCGCGTCAGGGCCGACACCGAGCGCGAGATCCGCGCGGCGCTCGCCCTGGCCGAGGCGCACGGCCTCGCGCTCGTCATCGTCGGGGGCCGCGAGGCCGGCGCG
>JBFZCA010000092.1:0-3089 GCA_041308205.1 Planctomycetota bacterium
GATTGCCTGCACAAGTCAGGTGGCAGCACGACAATCTCGGTCACGGCGCATTCTCCGAGGTAGTTATTCCACCGCGTAGGATGATAGTGTCGTGCACGACATGTCGATTGTCAAATTAAAACTTCAGGCCCGGCATTGAAGCCTTGATCGTTCACTCTAATGATCGATCTCGGCATGTTGCGCGCGGATCCATTATGCAAGGTCCCGTAAGGAACGGCGATTATGCGTCCCGGACCGGCGTCAGAGCGTTTCCGCGACTGCCTCGCCGAGCGCCGCGATGCCTTCCCTGAGCGCATCCTCGGGGGTCGAGAGCGGCGGGCAGATCTTCAGGCACTCGCCGCCGACGCCCACCGGCGCGAACATGAGGAGCCCCTTGCGGAAGCACGCCGTGTTGATCGCGAGCGCGGTCGCGCCGTCGGGCTCCCTCGTTCCGGGCTTCACGACCTGAATGCCGGCCACCATGCCGCGGACCTGCAGACAGCCGAGAACATCGGGGCGGCGCGCGACGATGGCGGCGAGTCCATCGCGGAGCACGGGCTCCATGCGCGCCGCGTGGCCGATGAGGTCCTCGGCGAGCAGCGCCTTTATGCTCGCGATCGCCGCGGCGACGGGGAGCGGGCTTGCCGAGTGGGTGCTTGTCATCGAGCCGGGCGCGTACTGGTCCATGACGTCGGCGCGGCCGATGACGGCGGCCAGCGGCAGCGAGCTCGTGATGCCCTTGCCGAGGCACGCAAGGTCGGGCGCGATGCCGTAGTGCTCGAACCCGTAGAACTTCCCGGTGCGGCCGAAGCCCGCCTGCACCTCGTCGAGGATGAGAAGCGCCCCGCGGCGGTCGCACCACGCGCGCAGCGCCCGGGCGTACTCGTTCGGCATGAAGTCCGGTCCCACGCCCTGGTACGTCTCGCTGAGCACGGCGCACACGCGCTCGGCGTCGATGCCCTTGGCGGCGAGCGTCTCCTCGAAGAGCGCGAAGCGCGTGTCGGGGTTCTTGTAGCCGTCGGGGAAGGGAACCTGGACGAAGCTCGGGTCGGGGCGGGGGATCCACGCCTTGAGGCGCGGCATGCCGCCCGCGAGCTGGACGCCGAGCGTCCGGCCGTGGAAGGCGTTCTCGAACGACACGAGAACGTCCTTGCCGCGGCCGCGGCCCCAGGTGAAGGCGAGCTTGATGGCGTTCTCGACGGCCTCGGATCCGGTCGAGAGCAGGAAAACCTTCGCAAGCGGCGGCGGCGAGTTGCGGACGAGCAGCTCGCAGAGCTCCGCCCGCAGCCTGTGGGGGAAGACGTAAGAGGCGAG
This sequence comes from Planctomycetota bacterium, assembly GCA_041308205.1. GTDB lineage: Bacteria > Planctomycetota > UBA8108 > UBA8890 > UBA8898 > UBA8898. The sequence goes on from JBFZCA010000092.1 coordinate 1,294, forward strand.
GAGCGGCCGTTCGAGGACCTCGCGCACGGCGGCGATGACGGCGGGGTGGCCGTGGCCGATGTTCGTGATGAGAACGCCCGAGGACCAGTCCAGCCACGCGTTCCCGTACGGGTCGAAGACCCGGCAGCCTTCTGCCCGCTCCCACACGACGGGCGGCTGTCCCGCCATGGAGACCGGCTCGGCCGCCTCGAGCGCCTCGAGAATGGGCAGCGACTCGGGGACGGGCAGCGGCGTCCGGATCGTGCGCCAGCGGGTCGCGACGGGCGGGACATCGACGGGGACGAGACTGTACTTGGCCATACGGGTATTGTAGCAATTCCGGGGACAGTCACCGATTTCAGTTATTTTCTGGGGACAGTCACCAATTTCCTGCGGGAAATTGGTGACTGTCCCCAGAATCCTACGGCGCCGGCCCCCTCGGGCTCACGTGCTCGAGAATCCGCGCGTGCGCATCGCCGAGCGCCCGCTGCGCCACGACGAGCCTGAGGACGAGTATTCCCGCGCGCAGGAGGAGGAAGCCGAAAAGGCCGCCCGTGAAGCCCTCGATGAAGCGCATCGCGTACAGGAAGTAGAAGCTGAGGCCCATGCCGCCCAGGCCGCCGAGCATCATGACCACGGCGAGAAACTCGTACAGGCGCTTCACCACGGAAACCTCCTTCCCAGGGCGTCGAGCTCCCTGCGGCACGCGCTGTATCCCTCGGCATAGGCGATCAGCTTGTCCTTGCGGCGCCGGCGCAGCCCCGCGGCCGCAAGCCACACGGCGAGAAAAAAGGCGACCGCGCCCATGACGACCTGCATCAGGTGCAGGGGGTCGGCGAACGCATCGCGGCGCGAGAACGGCGCGTAGAGGGCGACGGCGCGATCGGTGACCGCCATGAACGCGAACGCGCAGGCGGCCGCCGCGGCGCTCAGGCCGCAGGCGAGCGCAACGCGGCTCTGCGCGGCGGCTGGCCCGGCGCAGAGCAGCGTCGCCCAGGCCGTCGAGGCCAGCAGAAACGGCGCGAAGTCGAGTTCGTTGTTGAATCGCGTCGCGAAGGCCGCCGTGCAGAACGCGTCGAACCCCGCGGTGCCGGCGATGGGCAGGAGGCAGCGCAGCAGCGGGGACGGGATGAGGAACCCCGCGGCGACGTACGCGCACAGCCCGAGCACGACGCGCGCGTCGCCGCTTGGGTGGAGCAGGATCGCGAGGACGCCTGCAACGAGCGCGGGAAGCGAGGGCATGCTCGTCTTCAGCATCGCAGGACTCCTTGCGCGCGCCTGAGGAGCGCGAGCTGCCTGAGCACCGGCAGGAACCCGCCGGCTGCGCTGAACGCGAGCGCCGGAATGCCGCGGCCGCGGAGGCTCGATCGCACGGCCGCAAGCGACGCCTGGTGCGCCGCGAAGAAGTCCCGCCACGGCCCCGCAGGCGGCGGGATATCCGGCCAGTAGACGACGGCGCGATGTCCCCGCGCCCGGGCGTAGGCGAGCGCGTCCACGAGGTGCCGGCGCTCGCCGTCCGGCAGGATCGCGACGTCGGCCATGATGACGAGGAGCTCTTCATCCCCGGCGCGCGCGATGAGCCGTTCGATCGCGTCCGACAGCCGCCGCGCCAGGGCGGGGGCCTCGATCGATGCCCACGCCCAGGCCAGGTCGCCGGCCGGCACGACCGCCCCGGCGGGCATGAACGCCCGGCAGAAGAAGCCGAGCAGCGCGTCGTCTCGGGCGATGAGCGGCAGCGCGCCGAGCCCCAGGTCGAAGTGCGCGCTCAGAAAGAGCGCCAGCGCCTCGCGCGCGCCGTGGCGGCCGGCGGCGGAAAG
>JBFZCA010000093.1:0-3820 GCA_041308205.1 Planctomycetota bacterium
CAACGGGATCGCCGACATTGACGCAGATAGGCGCGCGAACGGGCGTTCCGGAGCGCAATCTGTACTACTATCTGCAGAATCTGGTCGCCTTGGGCTATGTGTCCCGCCGCTATCCCTTGACGGGGCGGGCGCCGGCCGCACGGCACGTGCGTTTCTGCGTCGACGACCCGCTCCTGCGCTTCTGGTTTCGTTTCGTGTACCCGAATACGAGCTTCCTCTCCCAGGCCGGGCCGGAACGCTCGTTCAAGGAACTGGTCGCGCCCCATCTCGAGGAGTATTTCGGCCTCTGCTTCGAACGTCTGTGCCGGGAAGCGCTGCCGGCCTTGTACGGGCGCGAGGGGGTCGATACCACCTACGAGGTCGGCGAGTACTGGGACGCTTCCACGCAGATCGATGTCGTGGGGCTCCGCCAGGACAACCGAATCGACCTGGGGGAGTGCAAGTGGGGTGCGCTGCGCTCGCGAACGCAGATCGAGGCCGAGCTCGCCGAGAGGGCGCGGCAGTACCCGAACGCGAGCAACGCCACGGTCAACTTGCGGGTGTTCTGCCGCCGGACTCCGGCTCGCCGGAAAGCCTCCTCGACAGTCCTTTGGCACTCGCTCGAAGACCTGTACGCCGTCTAGGCGTCGCCGGCGCTTCCTTTGCGGCAACATCGCGGTCGTGCCGTATGGTGAAGAAAGCCGTGGCCGTTCATCGCGTTCTTGCCGTGTTCGCGCACACGGACACGCGGGCGCCTCTTCCTGCTCGCGTGCGCGTGCGCTCCAACGAGTGGCTGGCGACACGGTGCGCCGCCACCGCCGCGGCGGTCCTGTATCTCTGCGCGTTCGTCAACTTCGACAGCCTCATCGCCCTCCACAACGTGTCCCATTGTCGGGAAGCCGACGGCAAGGGCGCGGAGCTCGACATTGCGTATCTGCAGGCGCTCGGCATCGACGCGCTGCCGGCCTTGCACCGGCTCGCGGCGACGGCCGACGGCGAGCGCCTGAAGTCGTTCGCGGCGCTGCGCACCGACGAGCTTCAGGGCGAGCTTTCGCGCCTGCTCGGCGACTGGCGCGGCTGGACGTACCACCGGCAGAGGCTCAGGGACGGCGCGCCGAGCCCTTAACGTCCCTCGTCCGGCGTGGCGCCTCCCGGTTTTTTCGCGTAGACGAAAAGCCGCTCGTAGATCCCGTTCGCGCCCCAGACGTCGCTGTTGCAGAGCACGCGGACGGTGATGCGGTTCGTCCGCCCGGGCGCGAGCAGCTTGCGCACGTTCAGCTCCAGGGTGTGCGGCCGGAACCAGGGCTGAATGTACGGGCGATGCCCGGCATAGCGGCCGTCGACCCAGACCCAGGCTTCGTTGACGACGCCCATGCCGTACAGGCGGAGGTCCTTGCCCTCCGCGCTCGCCGGGATGCCCACGTCGAACTGGTACCACGCCGCGCCCGTGTACGGGCGGCCCTTCGCATCGTGCCGGCCCTGCGTGTCCCAGCCGGACGTCGTCGCGAGCGTCTCCCATTGCGAGAGGTCCGCCTGAGGATCCTGCCAGCGCTCGTAACGCCCGTCATCGAAGGGATCCGTGCGGAAACGCGCGGCCGCGGGCAGCAGCGCCACGAGCTCGCCCTCGGGGCCGCCCAGCTTGGCGGCCGCGTCCTCCATCCGCTTCTTCTCCCAGTCGATGCCGTACGCGGGATACGGGTGCCAGCCCATGAACGGCGTGATCCGGTTGAGCTCGGCCTGGAGCTCGATCTGGCGCCCCGTGTGCGCGGCCGCCGCCGCGCAATCGCCCTCGCGCTTGGCCTTTTCCGCGGCGACGAACTCGCGCAGGTTGTCGTAGATGAGGCGCTCGATGCGCATGTGCAGCTTCTCGGCCTCCGACTGCGCGGCCGCCTCGGCGGCCCGCATCGACGCGTCGAGCCTCGTCATCAACGCCTGGCCGTAGATCGCCGGGAGAATCACGTCCTCGTGGCCGTGCTGCGGCGCCTTCTCGAAGGCATCCTCCAGCGCCTCGTAGTAGGCTTTCATGGGCCCGGCCGCCCGGCCGAACCACGCGGCGTAGAAATCGTCGAGGATGGCATCGACGCCGGCGTTCACGTTCCACTCGAGGCGCGCCCGCACAATCCGCGTCGTCAGCCCCGTCAAGGACCAGTCGGCCTCGTCCTGGTCGTGGAACCCCAGGACGCCCCATTGCTTGAGAAGCGGGATGTTCCGGCGGAGTCGGTGCACCATGGGGGTGAGCGTGCCCTTGTTGACGAGCATCGTGTAGTTGTAGTTGTAGATCCAGAGCTTGTCCGTGAGGGCGCACCACTGCCGGATCATGCGGCCCTGCCGCTCCATCTGCCAGCACTTCGGGTCGTCGTAGGCATGGATGGTGCACGCGCAGATGTTCGCGAACATCACCGTGAGGTTGCCGCGGGGGTTGAAGGCGACGTCGGGCGGCATCTCGGGGGGGATGTCGCGGTTGGCGTAGCCGTTCGTGGCGATCATGTGGTCGGGGAACTCCCGGTTCACCTCGTTCAGGATGCGGTTCACGAAGTAGAACCACTCGTTGCTCGCCGACGAATCCGGAACCGGGTCGCGGGTGTTCCCTCCGTAGCCATCGAAGCCGTTGCCGATCGCCGCGCAGCGCTCGCACCAGCAACGCGGCAGGCCGTCGTCGGGCGCGAAGGCCGAGAAGCGCTTGCCGGCGCGGGCGTCGGCGCTCACGCGCTCGACGAAATGCCGGATCATGCCCTCGCTCGTCGTGCACGGGTGGGTCGCGATGCGCGCGCCGTCGCGGCCGAGCGCGAACCAATCGGGGTGAGCGGCGAACCGATCCCCGGGGAGGTAGTTCCGGACGGAGCTGTCGCCGGGGACGCCGAACGCGGCATCGGTGGCCCGCGGGTTCATCTTGTTGCGGATCTTCCACTCCTCGCATTCCTTGGCCATGTCGCCGCGGGAATGCTCCCAGAAGGTCCGCACCGGGAAATCCGGACGTTCCAGGACGCGCATCGGGCCGACCGCCACGGTCGCCATCTTCGGCACGACCTCGCCGATCTCGCCCGGCAGGAACCAGCGCACGCCGAGCCGATGGAGGAGCTCGGCCACGGCATAGCGCGTGCCGTAGTACGGCTCGGCGTCGTTGCCGGCCAGAACGAGCCAATCGCCCTCGGTCCGGATGATGAAGCCTTCTTCGCGCAGGTGCTTGCTCCTGCCCGCGGGAATCTCCAGGCCCGGCAGGCGATCCGTGAGGGCGCTCCGGCCGACGAGAACGAGCGGCCCGGGAGGCGGCGCATCGTCGGCGGCGATCGGGAGCCTCGCGCCGGTCATCTTCTCGAGATACCGCTGGAGCTCGAGGGCGGCGACGCGGGCGTTCTCGCTCGGCGTCGCGGCAATGACGATAGCCGCCGCCGCCTGCCCGTCGCGGACGAGCACGAGTCCGTCTCCAGGTGCATCGGCCGCCGCGCCGGACGCGGCGCACGCGGCGGCGGCAACGGCGATGCAGACGATCCGGGCGATGGCGGGACGCGTTCCCATTGCAGCCTCCTTCCCTCCTACCCTGCGCCCCGCGCGCGGGCGATCAGAGCTCGCTGCCGCACCGGTCGCAGAAGCGGGCGTCGGCATCGTTCTCGACGTTGCACGACGGGCACACCTTGCCCGCCGGAAGCGGCGCGCCGCAGCTCTTGCAGAATGTCGCGTCGCCGTCGTTGTCCTCGCCGCACGCGCCGCAGCGCCTGAGCGCCGCCGGGCGCCCGCCGCCCGCCGCCGCAATCCCCTCGCCGATCGCCCGGGCGACGTGCCGCACGCCTTCCTGCGTCCCCTCGGCGACGTAGTTGAACGTGTCCTTGGCGACGGGCGCGGC
>JBFZCA010000094.1:0-5258 GCA_041308205.1 Planctomycetota bacterium
GCGCCCGCAACCTCGGTCGCGCTCGGGACCCGGTACCTCGCGCGTGCGGGCGTCCTGCACCTGAGCAGCGCCGAGATCGCGATCAAGGCGCCGACCGTGTTCTCGCTGTCCGAAGCCGCGCCGGGGGCGCGTCAGCCCATCGCGCTCGCGGCGGGCCACGTGGCGGTGGTGACGCGCGGCCGCGGCGGCGTCGAGATCGAGACCGGACAGGGCACGCTGCGCGACATAGGCACGGAATTCGAGGTTCGCGTCGGCCAACCGATGGAGGAAAAGGAAATGCTGCGGAAGATCAAGGCGGGCACCCTCCCGACGTTCGTTGCGGCCACGGTCCTGACGGGCCTGGTCCAGTGGAGCTCTCTCGCGGGCGAGGACAAGGTCCTGAGCCCGGCCATGGGCGCCGTCAACCTGGCCTTCGATGCGTCGGCCGGCACGATTCTCGACCGCGAGGGCATCGCCCTTGTGCGGCCGCTCGGCGGGGAGCGCTGGACGCTGCTTCGCGAACGCATGCAGGTCATGCCGGGCGACTGGATCAAGACCGGCGGGCGGGGCGGCAACGCCGTCGAGATCGAGCTTCGGGACGCGACGCGCCTCACGCTGGGGCCCGGGGGGCTTCTCGAGATCGCCGAGAAGGGCGGCCTCAGGCTGCACGCGGGCGACCTTGCCGTCGCGCCCGCCGCGGGTGCCGCCTGCACGGTCGAGGGCCCGGGCGGCGTGTCGAAGGAAGTCGCCGCCGCGGCCTTCCTCGGCCTGCGCCAAGGGGGGCTCGCCGCGCTCGCCGAGGAGCCGAGGTGGCACGCGCTCTACAGGACCAAGTCGCCGGCCGAGGCGATGGGCGAGCTTGTCGCGGCCATCGATGGACGCGACGTGCCGCTCACCCTCGGCTACCACAAGGTGACGGTCGACATACGCGACCAGATCGCGCGCACGGTCGTCGAGGAGTCGTTCGTCAACCACACGGACGCGACGCTCGGGGGCCAGTTCTACTTCCCGCTCCCGCAGGAGGCGTCGATTTCGGGCTTCGCCATGTGGATCGGGAACGAGCTCGTCGAGGCCGACATCGTCGAGAAGGAACGGGCGCGCGAGATCTTCGAGGAGATCGTCAGGGAGAAGCGCGATCCGGCGCTGCTCGAATGGACGGGCGGCAACATCTTCAAGGCCCGCGTCTTCCCCATTCCGGCGCACGGCGAGAAGCGGATTCGCATCACCTACACGCAGGTCCTGCCCACGCAGGGGCGCACGTACCGGTATGCCTATGCCCTCAAGAGCGAGCTTCTCAGGAAGACCCCGCTCAGGGAGCTCCGGATCGAGGTGACGATCGACTCGGCCGAGGAGCTCGCGCAGGTCGCCTGCACCTCGCACATGACGCGCGCGCAGACAACCGCGCACGCCGCATCGATCGAGTTCGCGGCGCAGGAGTACACGCCCGACCGCGACTTCGAGGTGCTCGTCACGACCGCGCCCGCGCCGTCGCCGCTCAGGGTGATCCCGCACCTTCGCGGCAAGGACGGGTACTTCATGGCGCTTCTCCAGGCCGAGGACGAGGGCGGCGGCAGGCCGCTCGTCCGCGACACGGCGCCCCTCGACATCCTGTGCATCGCCGACACCTCGGGATCGATGACCGACGACCAGCTCAGGACCCAGCGCGCCTTCATCGCCTGTCTTCTCGAGTCGCTCGGCGCCAAGGACACCTTCAACATCGCGGCCTTCGACACGACGGTCGTCTGGGCCTTCTCGACGCGCATGCCGGCGACCGCCGAGAACCGCGACGCCGCGCTCGCGTTCCTCGAGCGCCGGAGCGGCCTGGGCTGGACCGACCTCGACCTCGCGTTCAAGGAGGCGCTCGCGCAGGCGCGCGCCGGCACGCAGGTGATCTACGTCGGCGACGGCATTCCGACGGCCGGCGATGCCGACCCCGTCGCGTTCGCGGCCAGGCTGAAGGCGCTCCACAAGGGCGAGGGCGCGCTCCACGCGATCGGCGTCGGCAGCACGTACGAGTCCATGGTGCTCAAGGCGATCGCGTCGCTCGGGCGCGGATCGTTCCATCGGGCGGGCGACGTCGCCGAGGCGGCCGCGTCCGCGGCGGCGCTGCTGGCGGAGATCACCGCGCCCGGGCTCAGGGACGTCGCCGTCCAGTGGCAGGGCTTCAGAACCGCGGCCGTCTATCCCGAGGAACTCCCCAACCTCCCGGCCGGCGGCCAGCAAGTAATCCTGGGCCGTTACCTGCCCGAGGGCAGGGACCTGGCCGGCAAGGCGGTGCTCACCGCCGTTGCGGGCGGCGCGAAGATCGCGCGCGAGATCGAGGTCTCGTTCAAGGGCGCGGAGGAGGGCAACGCCTTCATCCCGCGGCTCTGGGCGCGCATGCACCTCGATCACCTCCTGGCGCAGGGCCAGAGCCCCGAGATCAAGGACGCCGTCATCGCGCTCTCGGAGGACTACCAGATCATCACGCCGTACACGTCGCTCCTCGTCCTGGAGAGCGATGCCGACAGGGAACGCTTCAAGGTGACGAAGCGCCTGCGCATGCGCGATGCCGAGGAGTTCTTCGCGGAGAGCAGGGAGCGCGCGGACTTCGCGCTCGCGCGCGAGCACATGCTCAAGGCCGCGCTGTGGCGAAAGGGCATCAGGAAGGCGGTGCTCGATCTGTACGCGACGCTCGGATACGGACTCGTCGCGCCGCCGGGGCGCGCCGGCCGGCGCGGGGTCGAGCACGCGGCGCAGCGCCTCGGGAGGCTGGAATCGTGGGAGCGCGCGGCGGGAGCGGGATCGTTCGCCACGGATTTTCAACTCGGCGAGCAGGCGGAGATGTGGTACGAGGGCGGCGAAGAGCGCATGAAGGCGTTTGACGGAGTCCGCGGGGGGGAGCCTGCCCCCTTCGGCCATGCCGCCCTCGACGGCGACATCGACGCGGACGCGATGGCGTTCGGCACCGACAAGCCGGTCGATCTGGCGATGAAGTACGCCCGCGAGAGCCTCGCGGCTGGCGATGAGCTCCTCGACTTCGAATCCGCGTCCCCGGTCGCATCGCAGTCCGTTGCCGGGCCGGTGTCCGCCGCCGAGCCCGTCGACATTAGCAACCTGAACAGCGCGTTGATGGCGAAGCGCGCGTTCTTCTCGGAGAGCGAGTCCGCCGGCCTTGCGGGTGCGTACGGCGGCAGACCGAGCTCGCGGCGCGCGCCGCCGCCGTTCGCGGCGCTCTTCCCGACCGTGCATGCCGCGCCCGCGCCGTTCAAGGCGGCGTGGCCGGCCGAGATCCGGGAGCTCATCGCGAAGCTCGACCGGCGGTCCGTTCTGTCGGCGCGCGAGGGCGGCCTCAGGATCGACGTCGAGCAGGATTCTCTCGATTGCCGCGGCGCCGCGATCCCGGGAAGGCGCGCGACGTTCGTCCTGGGGAAGGACGCGTGGGTCGCACGTGCGCAGAACTACCCCGGCGCGCTCGTCACGCTTCGCTGGAGCGTCGCGGGCGAAAGCGGCGCCTGCGATGTGTCGCGGCTCCTCGCCGCGACGAGGAAAGCAGAGGCGGGCGATGCGGTTGCGTACGAGGCGCCCTTCGACCGCTACTTCGATGACCTGGAGCGGCAGTTCGCGAGCTACCGGCCCGCACTGGCGAAGGATGGCGGCAAGGCCGTGCTCACCCTCACGCCGAGGCGCGGGCGGGGCGGCGTCGTCCGAGTCACGATCGATCTCGAGCGCCCCGTGATCCTCCAGATCGCCGGCTACGACAAGGACGTGGAGACGTGGCGCCAGACCTTCGCCGACTTCACGGAGGCGGGCGGCCTCCTCTGGCCGCAGAGGATCGAGTGGCGAGGGAAGGACGGCAAGGTCGCGTCGGTGTCGAGGATCGCGTACACCGCGTACGCGGACGCCGATCTCTCCGAGGCGCTCGCGAAGGAGCGCGCGGCGCTCGCGCAGGCGATCACGATCGAGCTTCCGCTCGCGAAGGTCGTCGATGCCAAGACGCGCGCCCTCGAGAAGAAGGCCGGCCTCTCGGATCTCTGGCAGCTCATGCTCCACGCGGCCGAGACGCAGGACTGGCAGACGGTCAACGAGCGCTTCGAGGCGTTCGCGGGCCTCGCCGCGGGGAAGCCGGGGCTCGACTGGATCCGCATCGATGTCCTGAAGGCCGCGCGCCGCAACGAGGAGGCCAAGGGCGAGGTCACGCGCCTCGCCGCCGCGATCGAGCACGCTTCGCGCGAGGCCGGCGGCGCCGCGATCGGCAGCTACGGCTGCGCGATCACGCTTGTCGACGGACAGCGCGAGACCCTGCAGCCCCTGGAGCAGCTCGTCCTGCTCGACGCGCTCAAGCCCGTCTTCGAACGGCAGGACGAGCGCATCACTCCCATGCGCGAATGGACGCAGCGGCGCATCGAGCGGCTCGACCGGCTCGGCGGGGCGGAGGAGACCTTCGCGCTCAAGAAGGAGCTCGCGGCACGGCATCCCTACGCCGCGTACCTCCAGACCCAGTACGCGGACGCGCTCGCGTATCGCGGGGAGGTCGGCGCCGCCGTCGAGCACCTCGAAGGATGCGTGCGCGCGACGGCCGACTTGACCGAGGATGAGATCTTCACGCTCAGGCACAAGGCGTCGGAGCTCCTCTACGAGGCGCACAAGCTGGTCGAGTATCTCGCGTACGCGGACGCGCACTTCATCGGTTCCCGCAGCAACGTCCGCGATGATGTGCTCGACCGTTACCTGGCGGCGCTCGTGCTCCTCGACCGCGTCCAGGAAGCCGATGCCCTGATCGCGAAGTGGCTCGAGGGCGGCCGGGCCGAGGAGCCCGACCCCATCGAGGCCGCGCGGCTCGCCGCGGCGCTCAGGCATGCGCTCGGACAGGGCCGCGACCTCTGGAGCAACCGCATCGACCGCAAGTGGGTGCCGGCGCTCCTGGACGTTGCGCGCGCGTTCGCGCAGCGCGAAGAGCGGTCGTACGTCGCGGGCCAGGTGCTCAATCACTGGCGTTTCAAGCAGCTCGACGCCTACGGCGAGCTTTCTCGCGAGCTCTACGGCGTCATGACGCGCGGCGCCGATAACCTGCCGCCCGCGGTGCTCGCCAATCTCTTCGGCTGGACCGGATCGTACCAGCCCGGGGAGGGCGAGACGGCCCGCGCCGCATTCCTGCGCGCCGTCTTCGCGCGCTGGGAGCGGGAGACCGACGAAAACGCGCAGGCCTCTCTGGAGAACATCGTGAACTCCTGCGGCGATGTCGATCTCGCGATCGCACTCGGGCGCGCGCAGATCGCGCGGGCTGCCGGCCCGGAGGC